>JBHOQZ010000510.1:0-5566 GCA_042408635.1 Chloroflexota bacterium | reverse complement strand
GGGCCGGCGCTGCCCCATTGATGGAGCCCCGGGCGGGCACCTCCCGGATGGGGGCGGAGGGCGCGGCCGCGGCCGCGCGACGCGCATCAGCCTGCATCCTGTTGTGAGGTTCCTCTATTTTATCCATTCTTGCACAATTGTATCAGAGGGCCCTTCTCTGGCAAAGAGACAAGCCGCGCACCTTTCCCCGTCCCGGCCGCGCTGCAGGCGGTGCAGAGAGTAGCCAATTGGTCCCAATTCCCGCCGGGTGGCTGTTCGCATGGCAGAGCGCGACCTAGAATGCAGGGCGGGACGGTGTTGTTCAGGCGAGACGGCGGAGGTCCAGGTGGGCGATGATGGCGGTGGGAGACAGGCGCCGGGTGTGGCGCGCGGTGGTCGTGGTGGCGCTGCTGGCGCTGCTGGTGGTGCCGGGGGCGCGGGCGCAGGGCTTGCCGGAGATCCGGGAGTTCGCGACGGCCCACTTCAGCGTGGAGCAGGGGACGCAGACGCCATTTCTGGAGCAGCAACTCGGCGGCGAGGGCGAGGTCGTGATGCCCGACCAGGTGCGCGTCACGCTCAACACGCCCGGCCAGACGGTCGACGTGATCCAGATCGGCACGAACCGCTACGAGCGCTTCTCGTTCATGGCGAACCCCGAGCAATGGTACGTGCGCGAGGTCGGCGAGTCGCTCATCGACACCGATGTGCGCCTCTTCAACCGCGCCGCGGCGATCGACGGGGTGCGCAGCCTGACGCTGCTGGGCGAGGAGACGGTCGGTGGCGTGCCGACCGAGCACTACCGGGGCGAGTTCGACACCGCGGCACTGGCGAAGCTCGGGCTCGGCCAGGGCCTGGCGCGCTCGCCGGCGCTGCGCGCGGCGACGGGCGCCACGGTGCAGAGCGTGCGGGCGGCGCGTGCGACGTTCGAGCTCTGGATCGCCCGCGACACCCGCTACATCGTGCAGCAGCGGCGCGCGACGAGCTGGTCGATCCAGATGGCGCTCGCCGCACCCACGGCGCCCGGCTCGCCGCCGGGCGCCCCGGGCGGGGGCCAGTCGCTGGCGCTGACGATCAACGAGGAGACGCTGCTGCGGTTCATCGACTTCGACCGGCCGGTGACGATCATCCCGCCGAGCGACCCGCTTCCCTTCCCCAGCCGCTAGCTGCTGCCAGCGGAATTGCGGCATCGGAAGCAGGCGGCGAGCGGCCACCGCGCCGCAGCGTGGGCCGGGCAGCAGTGAGGATCGCCAGCGGCACGACCGACGGCGCGACGGGACGGCCGGGCTGAGGAGGCGCGGCGAGGCTGGCCCTGGAAAAGCAAGCTGCCGTGGCCGGCCCCGAGCAAGGCCTGCCCTCACTCGCTCGGCACCGGCCACGGCGTGGTAGGAGGGTTCGGAGGGTGTCGACCGCACCGGCGCCACCCGATGCCGCCGGCATATCGACATAAGGCAAGGCGCGTGCCAGGTGCAGGTGAGCCATGCCCACCAGCTCGGTCGTCTTGGCGCTCTGGCGGACGAGGCTTGGGGCACCGGGCGTCGCGGCTCGTCCTGCCCGGTGAGGATCCGCGACGGCGGTGGTCCTCACCGGGCAGCGCGGCGGTGGGCGGTGATCCGGCGCCCCGCCCTGCAGCAGCCAGCCCGACGCCGCCTGGAGGACG
Organism: Chloroflexota bacterium; assembly: GCA_042408635.1. Taxonomy (GTDB): domain Bacteria; phylum Chloroflexota; class UBA6077; order FW602-bin22; family JBHOQZ01; genus JBHOQZ01. The sequence goes on along the minus strand of JBHOQZ010000510.1, from coordinate 3,930 downwards.
AGTGCCATGTCGATGGCCGCGCCGAACGCGAGGCCGAGGCTGGTCGTGGGCAGCAGTAAGCGCATCGCGCCTGAGCGCCGGACGCAACGGGTCGCCGTGCGTTTGCCGAGGCACTGCCGGTTAGCGTGCGCACGGGCTAAGCGTACCACCCGCGCGCTGGCTCTGCCCACCACCCCGGGGCGCGACGAGGGCGACGGCGCGGACGACCGCGCAGTGGGTCAGCGTTTGAAGGGGACGAGGGTGAGGCGGGTGATCTCCGGGGGCACGTCGAAGGCGAGCAGCGAGCGGCGGGTGAGGCCGGGGTTGATGCGCGGGTTGGTGCCGTCGGGGAAGCCCCAGGCGCGCTCGGTGGCGCTGGCGACGTAGAGGCGGCTGGCGTCGTGGCGCCGGCCGCGCTCGTCGACGACCTGGGCGGCGTAGATGCCGCAGTAGCTGCTCGCCAGGCCGTTGTTGGTCACCTCCGCCACCACCAGCGCGAACGCGCCGGCGGCGTAGCGGGTGCCGTAGGTGCTCGGATAGCTGTCGACCCAGCGCGCATCGACGACCGTGACGCTGATCGGCTGGTCGTTGCTGCCGCGCGTCAGCACGCGCTGCCCGATCAGCGACGTGGCTGGGCCCGGCTCGCCCGGGATCACGGCACGCTGCGCCGCCGGGGGGGTGGCTGTCGGCTCCGGAGCCGCGACGACCGGCGCAACCGTGGCGGCCGGAGGGCAGGGCGCCGCCGGGATCGGGGCATCGCTCAGCGGCGCGAGGTAGACGAGCGGCTCCCCGTCGGGCAGCGTGTTGACCTCGTCGTCGGCCTCGCGCAGCACCGCGACCGGGCGCTTCAGCCCGCGCTCGATCAGGTAGATCGCGCCGTCGCCCCGCACTACCAGCCGCCCGTCGACCACCTCACCCGGCCCCGCGGCCTGAGCCCTCCCGCCCGCGTGTGGCGGGAGCACGAGGGCGCTCGCGACCAGCGGTGGCAGCCCCGCCAGCAGCGAGACGGCACGGCGGCGCGATAGCGGGGCCATCGGCGCACCTCCCCTTCGCCATCACCCGGTGCAACCGGCAATGGTCAGAGCCAGCCCGCATGCCTGCTGGCTCGCCCCGGATCATAGGGGGCGCCCGGTGCTGTGTCAACGGGGGAATTGGTAGGCAGCCACTCAGCGCCGGGCACCCGGCGCGCGGCGTGAGCGCGGGGTTGGCCCTGGCGCGACCGGGCGAGCAGTCCCCCTGGCGGTCGCCGCCCTAGGTGCACGAACCGCCCCGGCGTCGGGTTGGCAGGGCAGTGCCGGCCGCGCTTGCCAAGCCGATCCGGGCGTGCCAGCATGGTCTGGAGTGCAGGCGGGGCGCGGTGCGGGAGGGCTGGCGATGGTGCGGGTGGGGCTGATCGGATTTGGGACGATCGGGCGGGCGGTTGCTGCCGGGGTGCGGGACGGCCTGGCCGGCGAGGCGGCGGTCGCGGCCGTGCTGGTGCGCGACCGGGCCAGGGTGGCCGACGTGCCGGCGGGCGCGGAGCTGACCGAGACGGTTGAGGCCTTTCTGTCGGTGCCGTTCAACGTGGCGGTCGAGGTGGCGGGCCAGGGCGCGGTCGCTCAGTACGGCGAGGCGGTGCTGGACGCGGAGCGCGACCTGATGATCGTGAGCGTGGGCGCGCTGGCCGACGACGCGCTCAGAGGCCGGCTGAGCGCCGTGGCCCGGACCGTCAACCGGCGCCTGCTCGTCCCGTCCGGTGCCATCGGCGGGCTGGACATGCTGGCGGCGGGCGCAGTGGGCGGCCTCTACGCCGTGACGATCACCACGCGCAAGCCGCCGGCCGCGCTCATGACGCCGCACCAGACGCCGGAGGAGCGCGCGGCGCTGCTCGACGCGCGGGAGCCGGTCACGCTCTACGAGGGGCCGGCGCGCGAGGCGGTCAAGCGCTTTCCGCAGAACGTGAACGTCGCGGCGGCGGTGAGCCTGGCCGGGGTCGGCTTCGACAACACGCTCGTCCGCGTGATCGCCGACCCGGCGGTGACGCGCAACACCCACGAGGTCCACGCGCGTGGCGCCTTCGGCGAGTTCCGCCTCCAGGTGCAGAATGCGCCCTCACCCACCAACCCGAAGACGGGCGTGGTAACCGCGCTGAGCGTGCTCAAGGCGCTGCGCAACCTGCGCGAAACGCTCGTCGTCGGCCTCTGACGCCGGGCTGATCCGGTCCGGGGCAGCGGACGTAGCTGAAGGCTGGGCGGGTGCGCGTGTAACGGCGCGGGCGCTGGTGAGACGGTAGCCGTCAGACGGGGCGGATTCGGAGAGGGTGGCGATGGCGCGGAAGGGAGCGGCGGATTCGCTCCAGTGGCGGATCTTCTTCATCACCATGGGCCTGGGGTTGGGCACGGGCGTGGTCGCGGCGCTGATCGCGCTGACGGTCACCGACATGCTCAACCCACCCAACCTGCGCCTCTGGCTGGCGGTGATCGGCATCGCGGCGCTCGCCGGCTTCCTCCACTACCTGATCTTCAAGTTTGCGCTGCGCCGCCAGTTCGCCCGCTTCCAGCGCCAGTTCTACGCTCTCATCGAGAAGCCTGCGCCGAAGCTCGAACCGCCCTGGAAGTCGACCGAGATCGACGAGATCGACGCGCTGTTCGATCGGCTCATCGGCGAGCTGCGCGAGTACATCCAGACCCGCATCGAGACGGAGGCGCAGCTCATCCGCGCCGAGACGCAGGTCGAGCGGCTCCAGCGCTACTTCAGCCCCGAGGTCGCCCGGATCGTCGGGGCGACGGGCGACGAGGCGCAGGCGCCACGCCGCATGAGCGTGACGGTTCTGTTCTCCGACATCCGCGGCTTCACGCGCCTCTCCGAGACGCTCCCCGCCGACGATGTCGTCAAGCTCCTCAACGCCTATTTCACCGCCACCATCGACCTGATCTATCAGGAGAGGGGCACCGTCCTGAAGCTGATTGGCGACGGCGTGATGGCGGTCTTCGGCGCGCCGATCCCCCAGAGCGACGACGTCGAGCGCGCGGCGCGCGTGGCGGTGCGGTTGCCGGCCGCCTTCGACGCCGTAGCGCGTGCCTGGAGCGCCGAGACCGGCCACCCACTACCGCGCGGAATCGGCGTCGGCCTTGCCTGCGGTGAGGTGGTCGTGGGCAACATCGGTGCGCCTGCCCACCTCGACTACACCGTCATCGGCGACACAGTCAACGTCGCCAGCCGCCTGAGCGGCGAGGCCACCGCCGGGCAGGTGCTGGTGACGCGCGAGGTCGCGGCCCGCCTGCTGCCCGAGAGCGGCTGCCTGGCACGCTCGCTGGAGAGCGTCGCGGTGAAGGGCAAGGAGCAGCCGGTCGAGGTGGCCGAGCTCACCGCCGAGCCGGCCGTCGCTGGTCGGACCGCCCGCGGGTGATGGAGGTTGCGGAGTTCACGCGGGAATGCGAGCGGCGGGCTGAAGCCCGCGCGACGGGACGATCCCGCCGCGTCCGCCCGGCCGCCCGGGGGTTCACCCCCGGGCTGAGCGTGCGAAGCCCCCTGCGGGGGCTGGGACGACCGCCCGTTGAGCCGGCATCAGCCGGCCGGCGAGAATGCCCGCACTCTTTCCGCTACTTCCATCAGCCGGCTTTGCCATCTCAGTGCGGGGATTGATCCCCGCACGCGGCCGGACGTGCCGCTCCTTTTTGGCAATGTCCAGAGCCTCCGGGCGGCTGGGCCGCACGCGACCCCCGGCATACGCTCGCGCTGTCCAGCAGCCCGCCGACTCCGGTGTCGGTCGTTTGAGTGACCTCCATCGGCCGGCCGACCGAACCCGTGATGACCCCGGCTCAGCGCGCGAGGCGGCCCGCGCCCACCCGCCGACCGTGGCGGTCCGTGTGGGCGCGGTAGAGCCGGCCGTCCTTGGCGGTGACGTAGAGGTCGGTCAGGTCGGCGCCGCCGAAGCAGCAGTTGGTCGGCTCGGCGGGCACGGGCTGCTCC
>JBHOQZ010000509.1:0-11500 GCA_042408635.1 Chloroflexota bacterium | reverse complement strand
TACTACGCCGCCCGGCGCACGCTCGCGATCCCGGCCGAGAGCGTCACGCCCATGGACTCGACGGTTGGCCTCGCGCCCGCGCTGGAGGCGCTCAAGCCGCACTACCGCGATGGCTACTTCGCGGTGATCCAGGGCGTGGGCTACCCCAACCCCAATCGCTCCCACTTCCGCTCGATGGACATCTGGCAGACCGCCGTGCCCGAGCGCGAGGAGCGCAGCGGCTGGCTCGGCCGCTACGTCGACAACACCTGCTGCGGCACGGCCGTGCCCGACTCGGCCGGCTCGCTGACGGCGGTCAACACGCTCACCGACCCGGTCAAGGCGTTCTGGACCGAGCACGCGCTCGTGCCCTCAATCGCGAACCTCGAGACATTCGGCTATCAGGGTGACCAGAACCACCCCGACGACCTGGCGATCCAGCTCAACGCCTTCAAGACGCTTTACACGCCCGCCCCCGGCAGCGACGCCTACGACGACCTGCTCACCCGCGCCGGCCTCACCGCCGTCTCGACCTCCGAGGAGATCAAGCGCGTCAGCGCCGGCTACCAGCCGCGCGCGACCTACCCGCCCAACGACAGCTTTGCCGCCAGCCTGAAGATGGTGGCGCAACTGATCGCGGCGGACATGGGCACCCGCGTCTTCTACGTCAGCCTGGGCGGCTTCGACACCCACGCCAACCAGAAGAACACGCACGAAACGCTGCTGAAGCGCTTCGCGGCCGGCGTCGACGCCTTCCTGCGCGATCTCGAGGCCTCCGGCCACCTCGACACGACGATGATCATGACGTTCTCGGAGTTCGGCCGGCGCGTCAAGGAGAACCAGGGCAACGGCACCGACCACGGCACGGCGGCGCCGATGCTCCTGCTGGGCGGCGGCGTGCGGGGCGGCCTCTTCGGCGACCACCCCGACCTTCAGGACCTCGACAACGGCGACCTCAAGTACCGGATCGACTTCCGCCAGGTCTACGCCACCCTCCTCGAGGGGTGGCTCGGCGCCGACAGCGCGAAGATCCTGGGCGGCCAGTTCGCCACATTGCCCTTCGTCGGCAGCGCCCGCGCCGTCGCGCTCGGCTGATGGCCGCGCCCCACCCCTCCGCCCCGTCGCGCGCACCGGCGTCCGCCCGCTGCTCCTGGACCGGCCGGACCCCGCTCCAAGCGGCGCGGGCAGCCAGGTCGCACCGCCCAGAGCGACGAGCGCCCGGCGACCCAGGCGAATGCGCGACCGTCGCGGCCGTCGCCTCCCTCCGCGCTGGCGAAGCCAGCCGAGCCGGTCCGCGGCGCGGCCGGCGGTTCTCGCCCGCGGTACGCCGGACGCTGGTGGCGCTGGGCGGCGCGTTCCTGATCGCGTTTGGCCTGGCTACCGGCAGCCCAGCTCCGGCGACGCCGCCTCCGCCATTCGCCGACTCGACCGGTTCCGCGCTCGGCCGTGTATTTGCCGCGGGCGAATTACCCTCTACGCCGACGCCAACGCCCACGCCGGCAGCAGGGGTGGGGACTGGAGATAGCTCGGCGGTGCCGACGGCGGCCGGGGTGAGCTACGTGCCGCCGTCGGTCGGCATCGCCCTCGAGGCGGCCCGACCGACGCCCAGCGGGCCACCGACGCCTACCCCCGCGCCCGAGGCGGTCGTTCCGCCACCCACCGGCCAGGTGAGCTTCGCGGCGGTGAGCACGATCTTCAACGCGCGCTGCATCTTCTGCCACATGGCGGGCAGGTTGTCGGCCGGGCTCGACCTCCAGGCTGGTCCCGGCAGGCTGATCGGCGTGCCGAGCCGCGAGCGGCCGGATCTCGCGCTGGTCAACCCCGGCGCGCCCGACCTGAGCTACCTCTGGCTCAAGGTGTCGCAGGAGCCGCCGCCGGCCGGGCGGCGCATGCCGCGCAACGGTGATCCGCTCCTGCCCGACGAGCTCGAGATGATCCGCCTCTGGATCGCCCAGGGGGCGAAGGCGGAGTAGCAGACACCCCCACTCACCAGGATGACCGAGGTCCCGGCCTGGGATGACCGAGGCCCCGGTCTGGCAGCATCATCTGCCAGACCGGGGCCTCGGAACGAGACCCACCGGGGGTGAGGCGCGCTCGCCCGGGGGTGATGGAGGTTGTGGACTTCACGCAAGGAATGCGTTGGACAGGCTGAAGCGCGCCCGGTACCCGCTTGCGGGCCGCACGTTCGCCGCCTCCGCCCGGGGGTGATGGAAGGTGCGGAAATAACCTGGGGGTACGGCCGGCGGGCTGAAGCCCGCGCGACGGGACGATCCCCCGGAGTCCCGGCTTGGGCCGGCCTCGTCCTGCCTTCGCGCCGGCTTCAGCCGACCGACAATCACCCCCCGCATTATTTCCGCATCTTCCATCACCCCGGGCTTCTGGGCAGACGCGGTGGACGCATCCCTTCGCGCGGGCTTCAGCCCGCCGGCCGTATCCCAGCGTGAATTCGGCAACCCCCATCACGGCCGGGCTCAGTGTGCGAAGCCCCCGCCGGAAGTGGGACGACTGCCCATTAGCCGACTTCAGCCGGCTTCGCTGGATCAGTGCCGGACTCAATCCCCGCGCTGGCCTACCGACCCGTTGAGGCAGGTTAGCGCTTGGTGTACTGCGGGGCGCGGCGGGCGCGCTTGAGGCCGTACTTCTTGCGCTCCTTCATGCGCGGGTCGCGGGTAAGCAGGCCCTCGCGGCGCAGCACGGGCCGCAACTCGTCGCTGTATTGGGCGAGCGCGCGGGCGATGCCGTGCCGGATGGCGCCGGCCTGGCCGACGTAGCCGCCGCCGCTGACGCGTGCCATGGCGCTGAACTGCTCGATCAGCCCGGTCAGGCGCAAGGGCCGCAGGATGAGGGCGCGCATCGCCTCGCTGCTGTAGACCTGCTCCATCGGCTTGCCGTTGATCACGACCTGACCATTGCCGGGCACGAGCCGGATGCGCGCCACAGCCGTCTTGCGGCGGCCCGTGCCGTAGTAGTAGTCGCGCTGCTGAGCCGGCCCGGTCGTGGCCGGGGCTGCCACTGCGCTCACGCCAGTTTCACCTCCTTCGGCTGCTGCGCCTGATGCGGGTGCGTCTCCCCCGCGTAGACGTGGAGCTTGCGGTACATGTCGCGCCCGAGCGGGCCCTTGGGGAGCATCCCCTTGACGGCGCGCTCGATCACGCGCTCGGGCTTCTTGCTGAGCACCTGGCCGAGCGTCTCGACCTTGAGCCCGCCCGGGTAGCCCGAGTGGCGGTAGTATTTCTTGTCCGTCAGGCGGTCGGGGTGGTAGTCGACCCTGGCCGCGTTGACGATGATGACGTGGTCGCCGCAGTCGAGGTGGGGCGAGTAGATCGGCTTGTGCTTGCCCTTGAGCAGGTGCGCCACGTACGTCGCGAGCCGCCCGAGCCGGATCCCCGTCGCGTCGATGACGACCCAGTCACGTTTGATGTCGCTGCCCTTGACGACGTGCGTCTTGAATTGCATTCCCTTCAACCTCCCGGCCCGGCCGCCTGCTGTGCGTGCGCGAGGCCCTCACCTGCCGGGCCGCGCGATCTGCCCGCTGCCGGCCCGCCCTCACCTATTCGCCGTCGTAGTGTCCTCAGCCGCACCCGCCCGTTCCATCCCCGCCCCGGATCCCGCGAGCGCCTCCGGCGGGTAATCCACGCCCACGAGGCAGAGCCCGTGCGGCGGCGCGGGCCGTGGGGCCAGGCGCCGGTCGCGCCCGGCCAAGAGCCGGCCGGCCTCCGCCACCTCGAGCCGCCCCGCACCCACCGCCACCAGAAGCCCCACCAGATAGCGCACCATGTGTGGCAGGAAGGCGTTTGCGTGGGCGTCGATCGCGATCACGTCCCGGCAGCGCGTCGCCGCGAGCCGCTCCAGCCGTCGCACCGTCGTCCTGAGCGCCGGGTCGGCGCCGCTGAAGGCGGCGAAGTCGTGCTCGCCCAGCAGCGTGGCCGCGGCGGCGTTCATCGCGGCCACGTCGAGGCCAGGCGGCACCGCCCAGGCGTAGCGGTCGCGCAGCGGCGCGCGCACAGGCCCCTCGCGCAGCGTGTAGCGGTAGCGCCGCCGTATCGCACTGTGGCGGGCATGGAAGCCGGCGGGCGCCGCCACCGCCTCGACGACCGCGAGGTCGCGCGGTAGGCGCGCGTTGAGCGCGCGGCCGAGCGTGGCCGCATCGAGGCGGGTGGCACAGCCGAAGCTCACGACCTGCCCGCTCGCGTGGACTCCGGTGTCGGTGCGGCCGGCGGGGTGGCTGCGCACCGGCTCCCGGCAGATCGCCGCGAGCGCCCGCTCGAGCTCCCCCTGGACCGTGCGGCCCCGCGCCTGGACCTGGAAGCCCAGGAAGTCGGTGCCGTCGTACTCCAGGGTCAATTTGAAGTTCTTAACGTGCATCGATGCTGGCGTGCGGTCCGGCGCGCCGCGGGATCACTCCACGAGCTGGATCACCGCCATCGGGGCGCCGTCGCCCCGGCGTGGCGGCAGCTTGACCACGCGCGTGTAGCCGCCGGGGCGGCTCTGGTAGCGGGGCGCCAGCACGTGGAAGAGCTTGTCCACGACCTTGGTGTCGTAGGTGCGCGCGTAGGCGAGCCGGCGGGCGTGCAGATCGCCGCGCTTCCCCAGCGTGATCAGGCGCTCGACCACGCCGCGCAGCGCCTTGGCGCGCGCCTCGGTCGTCTCGATCTGCTCGTAGCGGATGAGGTCCGACGCCAGGCCGCGCAGGAGCGCCATGCGCTGGTCGGTCGGCCGGTTCAGCTTCGCGCCGGCGACACGATGGCGCATCTAGAAGTCCTCCTCGTCGAATTCGTCGTAGCGGCCGCGCCGGCCGCCGCTGGCGCGGCGGCGCTCGCCGGGTCGCCGCCCGCGCACCGGCCCGGCCGGGATGTCCTCGTCCAGCTCGTCGTCGAGCGGGATGTTGTCGAAGCTGCCGGCGGCCAGCGGATCGAGTTCGGTGTCCTCCACCTCGCCACCGACCGGGATCCCGGCGAGCAGATCGGACTCCTCGGCCACGCTCTCGGCCGGCAGATCGAGGTCGGCCAGGCCGTAGGGCGCCTCGAACTCCTCCGCTTCACCGCGCACCTCGTCGAGACTGCTGCTCGGGCGGGCGAAGGCAGCCTGGCTGAGCAGCCCGCGGGCGGCCAGGTGCTCCTTGAGTTCCTCGAGTGACTTCTGGCCGAAGTTGCGGATCGCCAGAAGCTCAGCCTCGTCCTTCTCGAGGATCTGGCCGACCTTGGTGATGCCGGCGCGCTTGAGGCCGTTGAAGACGCGTGGCGACAGGTCGAGGTCGTCGATCGAGATGTTGTAGATGCTCTCGGGGATCTGGGAGCCGGTGGTGTGGCGCTCGAGCTGGGGCATCACCGCGCCGCCCAGCTCGACGAACACCGCCAGGTGCTTGACGAGGATCGAGGCCGCCTCGGCGACTGCCTCATCGGGTCGGATCGTGCCGTCGGTCTCCACGTCGAGCACGAGCCGCTCGAGGTTGTCGACGCCGCGGTGGATCGTCTCGACCGCGAAGTTGACCTTGCGGATCGGCGTGAAGATGGCGTCGACCGGGATCATGCCGATCGGCAGCCCCTCGCGCCGGTCAGCGGGCAGGTACCCCTTGCCCTTGCGGACGGTGAGTTCGAGCGTGACGCGCGAGTCGGCGCTGTCGAGGGTGAAGAGGTAAAGTTCCGGATTGATGATCTCGACTTCCGGCGGGCACTTGATGTCGGCGGCGGAGACCCGGCCCGGCCCCGTCACCTCGAGGCGCAGCGGCTCCGGGTGCTCGACCGTCGAGCGCAGCCGGATCTGCTTGAGATTCAAGATAAGCTCGGTGGTGTCCTCGCGGACGCCGGGGATTTCGGAGAACTCGTGGTAGACGCCATCGATGCGCACGGTGTCGATCGCGGCGCCGGGCAACTGGGAGAGCAGCACGCGGCGCAGGGCGTTCCCGAGGGTGACGCCGAACCCCGGCTCGAGCTGCTCGACGTGGAAGACGCCGTGCTCCGGCGTCATCTCGACGGGTTCAATCTTGAGCAAATCCATGTCAGACAACTGCAATCGCCTCCTCGGGCACTCACCCTGCCCACCGCGTGCGACGCCGAGACGCCGGGCCCCGCCCGGCACCGGGCGCCGGCGTCGAGGTCCGGGACACGCGTTTCCCTCCGCACCCCGCGCCGCGGCGGGGCGCGACGCCGCGCCGGCCCGGCTCAGCCGCGAGCCACGCCGCCGCGGCCCGGCGCCCTGTGACCTGAGTCGCGGCGGCGCTTCGGGGGCCGGCAGCCGTTGTGCGGGATCGGCGTGACGTCGATGATCGAGTTGATCTGGAGCCCGGCCGCCTGGAGCGAGCGGATCGCCGCTTCCCGGCCCGACCCCGGACCCTTGACGTAGACGTCGACCTGCCGCATCCCGTGCTCCATCGCCCGGCGCGCGGCGCCCTCGGCGGCGGTGCCGGCGGCGTAGGGCGTGCTCTTGCGCGAGCCCTTGAACCCGCTGGCCCCGGCGCTGCTCCACGCGATGACGGCCCCATTCGGGTCCGTCAGCGTCACGATGGTGTTATTGAAGGTCGACTGGATGTAGGCGCGGCCGCGCGGCACCATCTTCCGTTCGCGCCGCTTGACTCCGCGCTGGACCCTTCTGCGATCAGCCAACGTCTTTTCCTCAGCCCTTTGTGCTGCCTGGTCGTGCCGGCTGCCCCACCCGACCGACCTCGACAGACCACGGTCGGCTCCGGGCACCCGGCACGCGCGGTGGTTACTTCTTCGCCGATGCCTTCTTGCGGCCGGCCACGGTCTTGCGCGGCCCGCGGCGCGTGCGGGCGTTGGTGCGAGTGCGCTGTCCCCGCACCGGTAGGTTGCGGCGGTGGCGCAGCCCACGGTAGCAGCCGATCTCGATCAGCCGCTTGATGTTGAGCTGCACCTCGCGCCGCAGGTCGCCTTCCACCTTGTAGTTGCGGTCGATGACCTCGCGCAGGCGGTTGACCTCTTCCTCGGTCAGATCCTTCACCCGGGTCTCGGGATCCACCCGCGTCTGCTCGCACACCTTGAGCGCGAGCGTCGGCCCGATCCCGTAGATGTAGCGCAGCGAGATCATGACCTTCTTATCGCGTGGGATGTCCACGCCGGCGATACGTGCCAATTGTCCCTCCGGTGGTCGCGGCTACCCCTAGCCCTGCTTCTGCTTGTGCTTCGGATTCTCGCAGATCACGAGCACGTTGCCATGCCGGCGAATGATCTTGCACTTCTCGCAGCGCGGCTTCACCGACGCGTGTACCTTCATCGCTCTACTCCGCTTCGCTTGCTGCCAGCGCCACGGCCCCTTGCCCTCGCCCCGGTAGCCCCGAGGAGCCCGTGCTTCAGTCGAACACGCGACTATCAACTATACCGCAGGGGGCCGACTGTCGTCAAGGCGCGGCTCGCCCGCGCCCGCGCTCACGGCGCCAACCGCGCCACGATCCGCCCCCGCGACGGGTCCACCGGCGAGCACTCGACCCTGACCCGGTCCCCCGGAAGCAGCCGCACTAGGTGCAGCCGCAGCCGGTTGCCCGCGTGTGCCTGCACCTGCTCCCCGTTGGGCAGCTCCACCAGGTAGAGCGCGCTCGGCAGCACCTCCGCCACCGTGCCCTCGCCCCCGGCCATTCCGAGTCCCCACCCGCTCGACCCGCCGCCCTAGCGGCCCGCGCCGCGGCCGGCCGCGACCGCGGTGGTCGCCACGGGCAGCGTCAGGATCTCGGGCGCGCCGTCGGTGATGACGACGGTGTGCTCGAAGTGGGCGGCCAGCGCGCCGTCGGCGGTGATCACCGTCCAGCCGTCGTCGAGCGTGATCGTCTCCCCGCTGCCGAGCGTCACCATCGGCTCGATGGCGAGCGCCATGCCCGGCTTGAGGAGCGGCCCGCGCCCCGCCCGGCCCTGGTTGGCGATCGACGGTCCCTCGTGCATCGACCGCCCAATCCCGTGGCCGGTGAAGCCGCGGATCACGTTGAGGCCCCGCGTTTCGACGTAGCCTTGGATCGCGTACGAGATGTCGCCGAGCCGCTTGCCGGGCAGCGCCTGCTCGATCGCGGCCGCGAGCGCACCCTCGGTCACCTCGAGGAGCCGCCGCGCCTCCGGTCCGACCTGGCCGACCGCGTGGGTGACGGCGCGGTCACCGTGGTAACCGCCGAGCTCGGCGCCGAAGTCGATGCTGACGATGTCGCCCTCGCGCAGCCGGGTGCGCCGGTCCGGGACGCCGTGGAGCACGACATGGTTCACCGAGATGCAGGTCGAGGCGGGGTAGCCGTGGTAGTGGAGAAACGAGGGGCGGGCGCCGCGGCGGCGCGCCTCGCGCTCGGCCAGCTCGTCCAGCTCGCGCGTCGACACGCCGGGCCGGAGGCGCTCCGCCAGCGCGGCGTGCACCTCGGCCACGACCCGACCTGCCTCGCGCATCCGGGCGATCTCGGCCGGGCTCTTGAGGATGATCGCCCGAACGCCGTCACCCGCCACGCGCCGCCCCGTCCGTGGCCATGTCGAGCGCACGCAGTAGGTCGCGCAACACCGCCTCGATCGGCTGGTTGCCGTCGACGTCGCGCAGCACGCCCTGCCGGCGGTAATACTCCACCAACGGCATCGTCTTCTGCTCGTACTCCGCGATCCGCACCCGGGCCGCCTCGGCGGTGTCGTCGCTGCGCTGGTAGAGCTCGTCGTCGGGATCGAGCCGGGCGCGGATCGCCTCCAGCGACTGACCGAGGGTCTCGACGTTGAACGACTCGCCCGTCTTGCGGCTCAGCCAGCGGCTGCTCAACCGGCGCACGAGTACCTCCTGCGGCACCTGGATGCAAACAGCGCGGTCGACCCGGCGGCCGTGGGCGGCCAGCGCCGCATCGAGCGCGCGCGCCTGCTCGGAGGTGCGCGGAAAGCCGTCGAGGATGGCGCCGGCGGCGCAGTCGGGGTGCTGGAGCCGCTCGGTGACCATGCGGACGGTGATGTCGTCGGGCACGAGCTTGCCGGCGTCGTAGTAGCTGGCGATGAGCCGGCCGAGCTCGCTGCCGCTCTGCATCGTCTTGCGGAAGAGGTCGCCCGACGAGATGTGGCAGAGGCCGGTCTGCTTCGCCAGCATCGCGGCCTGCGTCCCCTTGCCGGCCCCCGGCGGCCCGAGCAAGACCACGTCCATCCCGCTCCTCCTGGCAGGTGATGTGCCGTCGGCCGGCGCCCGGCGCTGCCCCACTCGGCGGCACCGCGCGCCGACGGCGGGCGTCCTAGCGGATGAAGCCCTCGTAGTTGCGCATCAGGAGCTGCGCTTCGAGCTGTTTCATTGTGTCGAGCACGACGCCCACCACGATTAGCAGGCCGGTGCTCGTCACCAGGAGCTGCGCTCCCTGATGGCGCACGAAGAACGGCAGGATCGCGATCACGCCCAGGAAGAGCGCGCCGGCCCAGGTGATCCGGTTGAGCACCCGGATCAGGTACTCCTGGGTGGGCCGGCCCGGCCGGATGCCGGGGATGAAGCCGCCGTGCTTCTGGAGGTTCTCGGCCAGGTTCTGCTGCTGGAAGATCACCATCGTGTAGAAGAACGTGAACCCGACCACCAGCACGAAGTAGCCGATCCAGTAGACCACGGACTGGTAGTTGAAGATGTTCACGATCTCGCGCGAGACGTTGGCGATCCACTCGGTGCGCGCGTAGGTGAAGTAGCTGGCGACCGTGCTCGGGAAGAGCATGATCGAGCCGGCGAAGATGAGCGGGATCATACCGGCGGAGTTGACGCGCAGCGGGATGTGCGTGCTCTGGCCGCCGTAGACGCGCGTGCCGCGCACCCGCTTGGCGTACTGCACCGGGATGCGGCGCGTCGCCTCCTGCATGAAGACGATGGCGGCCACGACCACGACCAGCATCACCAGGAGGATTGCCAGGAACACGTAGTTCTGCGCCGCGATGTACTGCGCCACCACGCGCGGGATGCTGGCGACGATGCCGCCGAAGATGATGATCGAGATGCCGTTGCCGATGCCCTTCTCGGTGATCAGCTCACCGAGCCACACCAGCAGGATGGTGCCCGCCGTCATCGAGATCAGGATGGACACCGTCGGCAGGAGTGCCGGACCGGAGAGCCCCCACTGCGCGAGGATGGGCGGGTTCTGCGAGTTGAGCAGAACGCCCGTACCGTAGGCTTGCAGCAGCGCCAGCGGCACCGTGAGCCAGTGGGTGATCTGGTTGATCTTGTTGCGCCCGGCCTCGCCCTCTTTCTGCATCTCTTCGAGCTTCGGGATCACCGGCACGAGAAGCTGCATGATGATCGAGGCGGTGATGTAGGGGTAGACGCCCATCGCCGCGATCGAGAAGTTGCTCATCGCGCCGCCCGAGAACAGGTCGAGCATGCCGAGCAACTGGCTGTTCTGGAACAGTGACTGGAGCGCGGCCGGGTTCACCCCCGGCACCGGCACGTGGGCCAGGAACCGGAAGATGATGAGCATCCCGAACGTGAAGAGCAGCTTCCGGCGCAGATCCGGCAGCTTGAAGGCCTGTAGCGCGGCCTGTAGGGTTTCCATCGGGTCTCCTCGTATGACGTGACGGGTGCCGGGTTGCTGCGCGCTGGGGGCCGGGCTGCCGGGTCTGGCCCGGTGACCCGGCCCCCGCGCGCGCTCAGCCGGCGGCTGGTGCCGCCTTGCCGCGTTTGGTCTGGACGGGCCGCGGCTTGGGCGGGATCAGGTCGACCGTGCCGCCCGCCGCCTCGATCGCCTGGCGCGCGCTCGCCGAGAAGGCGTCGGCGCGCACGGTCAGCGGGTGCTCCAGCTTGCCGTCGCCCAGCACCTTGAGCGGCCGGTCGGGGTGCTCGACCAGGCGCAGGCCGTAGAGCAGCTCGCGCGTCACCGTCGTGCCCGCCGGGAAGCGGTTGAGATCGCGCAGGTTGATGATCTCCCAATCCTGGGCAAAGATGTTCACGAAGCCGCGCTTGTAGGGCAGGCGCTGCACGATCGGGAGCTGGCCGCCCTCGAACTGCGGCCGGATCGAGCCGCCCGAGCGCGCCTTCTGGCCCTTCGTGCCCTTGCCGCCGGTCTTGACGTGGCCCGAGCCGTGGCCGCGGCCGATGCGCTTGCGCTCGGGCCGCGCCTTGCGGTTCGGGCGCAGATCGTTGAGCTGCATTACTCGGCCACCTCCTCGACCACCACCAGGTGGCGGACGGCCTGCACCTGGCCGCGCACCGTCGGCGTGTCCGGCAGGACCACCGTCTGGTTGAGGCGGCGCAGGCCCAGCGTACGGATCGTGTCGCGGTGCGACTGGCGCTGACCGATCACGCTCCGCTTGTAGGTGATCTTCAGCTTAGCCACGGCTCTCGCCTCCCTTCGTCTCCTCGGCGCGCTGCGGCGCGCTGCCCTCGGGCGTGCCACCGGGGCGCGGACCCGAGGGGACCGGGCGCGAGGTTGTGCTCGGGAAGCTGCCGGGGCGCTCGCCTCGGGCCGCGCCGGGCGTCTCCGGTCGCGGGCCGCCGCCGAAGCCACCACCCTGGCGCGGGCCGCCGCCGAAGCCACCGCCGCCGAAGCCGCCACCGGGGCGCGGACCACTACCGCCCCCGCCCCCGCCGAAGCCGCCGGCCG
>JBHOQZ010000508.1:0-2984 GCA_042408635.1 Chloroflexota bacterium | reverse complement strand
GGGCCGGCTGGCGCAGATGGAGGTCGGCGAGGTCTTCGCCTCCGGCCGTCGCCGCCACTTCATCGCGGCGGCCGGCGCCGGGTTGAGCGGCAGCATCCTCGCCTACGCGCAGCGGCTCGACGCCGGCGACTGGCGCGCGCTGGCGCCTCTGCTGGGCACCCTGCGCCGGATTCGGCGGCGGCCGCTCCTGCTCACCGTCGACGGGCGGACGGAGCGGCTGCGGGCGGTGATGGTGACGGTGGCGATCGCGCCCGAGGCCGGGCTGGGCGTACCGGTCGCCCCCGGCGCCCGGATCGACGACGGCCGCTTCGAGATCGTCGTGCGCGAGCGCATCCACCCGGTCCACACGCTCTGGCAGGCGGCACCGCTCCTGCTGCTCGGCCGCCGGCCGCGCGGGGTGGGCGCGCGGCGGCTCCACGGCCGCGCGGTCGAGGTCGTCAGTCCGGGCCGGCCGCTGGTGGTCCACGCCGACGGCCACGTCGTCGGGCTCACACCGGCGCGGTTCGTGCTCCTGCCCGCCTTCCTACCGGTGATCGTGGGGCCGCGGGGAATGACGACCCCACCACTGGACGTCGTCTATTAGAGAACGAGATGTTCCGCGGCGGTCAGCCGCCGCAGGCCGCACCGGTGACCGTGAGCGAGAGGTCGTCGGTGTAGGTGGTGGACAGCGCCGGCTGGCCGCTCAGCTCGACCGCGACGGTGAGGCTCGTGTAGGGCTTGGCGGCGGTAAAACGCGTGCTCGCCTGCTGCCACCAGGCGCTACTCCAGAGCGAGAACGGCGCCGCGGCGGTACCCGTGGTGCCGTCGGTGTAGGCCACCGTCAGCCTGAGCTGCCAGCCTCCACCAAAGAAGTTGCCGTAGCCCCAACCCATTCCGTAGCCGCTCAGCGTCAGGGTATCCCCGGCGCAGCCCTGGCGGGTGATCGGCGGCTCGGTGACCAGCCGCTTGGCCGACGTGCCCCCGCTCAACCGGAACGAGCGCCGGCCGCTGCGTGCCAGCGCGGTAGCAAGCCCGTCGCCGTCGCCGCCCCCCACGAGCTGCCAGCCGTCAGGCACTGTCGCACCCGCCTCGAACGACGGGTTGGGCAGGAGGTTCCCGCCGGTGGCGGCGGTCGCCGTGGCGGTGGGGGTCGGCGGAGCCGTGGCGGTGCTCGTGGCGGTGGCGCTGGCCGTCGCGATCGCGGTCGGGGTACGGGTCGGGGTGCCCGTCGCGGTCGGCGTGCGGGTGGGCAAGGGCGTCGACGTGGCGGTGCCGGTGGCCGTCGGCGTGGCGGTTGACGTCCCCGTCGCCGTCGGCGTCGCGGTCGCGGTGCCGGTCGCCGTCGACGTCACGGTTGCCGACGCAGTCCCAGCGGCCGTGGCGCTGGCCGTGGCGGTGGGGGTCGTGCCGATGGGGGTCGACGGGGGCTGGCCCAGCCAGAGGCGGCCACTGCCGAACTGGTTGTCGACGCCGGCCGGGCCGAGGTCGGTCGCCCGGGCGGTGAGGAAGCTCTTGATCTGCGCCGGGGTAAAGCCCGGATTCGCCGACTTGACCAGCGCGGCGGCGCCGGCCGCGTGCGGCGAGGCCGCCGAGGTGCCGAAGAAGCTGCCGTAGACCGTGCTGCTGACGCCGTCGGGCGCGGCGACGTCCGGCTTGATCCGGTTGTCGGTGGTCGGCCCCTGCGAGCTGAAGCTTTCGAGCGTAGTGGGCTGGCCCACGTAGACGGCGCCGACGCTAACCATGCCGTCGCTGGCGCTGTCGGCCGGGTGGAAGAGGCTGTTGGGGGTCACCCGGAACTGGAGTGGCTGCGAGAAGGTCATCAGGTCGAAGCGATTAGCGGTCACGCCGCTGCGGCGGCGCACCTCGAGGTAGTAGGAGCCGCCGATGGGCGCGCTGTAGGCGAGTACCTCGAGCGGAATGCTGCCGCGCAGGCAGTTCTGGGTCGAGGTCGAGCTCGCCACCGGCACCCCGACCAGGTAGGGGGTGTTCCAGAGGTAGAGGTCGTAGTCATTGCAGGCGCTGCCCCAGGGGTCGTCCCAGCGCAGGCCCGCCACCACGACCTCACCGGCGCCCAGCGTGATGCGCTGCGTCTCGATGCTGCCGGAGAACTCGAGGCGACGGTTGAAGTTCACGTCGCGCCAGATGCCGGACCAGTGGTTCTGGGCCGAGTTGCCGGCCGCGTTCGCCCAAAAGATGCCCTGCCCGGTCGCGCTGGCGACGATCTCGTTCACGATGCCGGTGCCGTCGCCGGGCGCGTGGTACATCCACATCACCGAGTGGTTGACGACTGAAACACCCCGGGCCACCAGGCAGCTTACCGCCTGCCCCATCTCGGTCGCCGTCTGGATGTTAACGAGCAGCAGCTCCGCGTCCGGCGCCACGGCGTGGACGACCTCGGCGACGGCCGTGCCGTGCGATTCGCCGTTCTCGAGGGGGTTGGCGGCCGGGTTCTGGCTGCAGCTCGTGTCGACCGTGGCGGGCAGGCTGCTGCCGAGCAGGCCGGTGTAGCCCTGGAAGCCGAGGTCGACAATCGCCACCTTGACGCCCGCGCCTCGGATCCCGGCCGCCTGCCACGCAGGCACGTTGAGCAGCGTCAGCCCCTCGGTCGCGGCCGCAGCCGGCCCGGTCGGCAGATCGACCGGATGGGGCCGGATCGGCAGGTCGGCGCGCCGGAGCGCGCCCACACTCTCGAGGCTCGCCAGCGCCCCCGCCGGGATGAGGACGTCGACCTGGTCACGGTACCGGGCCGTCGGCGTGGCGCCCAGCGCCCAGAGCGCCGCCAGCAGTCCCGCCAGTTGCCCCGGCTCGGCCTCGACCGTGATCTTGACGCGGCCCGCCTCCACCCGCGCGCCGCGCTGGGCGGCCGCCGGGGAGAGGGCGCCGCGCCGGTGCGCCTCGATCAACTCGCGCAGCCCGCTGCCCAGCCGCGGTGACCCGCGCTCGGCCTCGGCACCGTCGGCGGTCGGTTCGGGTGGGGCGCCCGACGGCGGGGCAGCGGGATCGGC
>JBHOQZ010000506.1:0-5149 GCA_042408635.1 Chloroflexota bacterium | reverse complement strand
CGGCCGGGCCGGCGCCGTCGGGCTCGTAGAAGACGTGGCGCAGCGCGTCCTCGGGCCGCGGCATCGGGGCGTGCTCCGCCTCCTCGGTTGCCTGGTCGACCTGGAGCGCGATCCGTGCGCGCATCTCCGACTCGAGCTGGTCGGTGAGGCTGCCCTGCTCGCGCAGGTAGGTGGCGAAGCGCAGGATCGGGTCGAGGCGGCGCTCCGCAGCCACCTCTTCGCGCGCCCGGTACGAGCGATCGTCGTCGTCACTCGAGTGCGGAGTGAGGCGGAACGTTTTCGCCTCGATCAGCGTCGGACCCGCGCCCCGGCGGGCGCGGGCGACCGCCTCGCGCGTGACTCGATAGACCTCGAGGACGTCGCCGCCATCGACGACCACGCCGGGGAAGCCGTAGCCGAAGGCGCGGTCGGCGAGGTTCTCGATCGCCATCTGCTTGGTGTTGGGCACGGAGATGGCGTAGCGGTTGTTCTCGCAGAGGAAGATGCAGCCGAGCTTCCAGATGCTGGCGAAGTTGCACGCCTCGTGGAAGTCGCCCTCGCTGGCCGATCCCTCGCCGAACGTGACGAGCGCCACGGTGTCCTCCCCGCGCATCTTGGCGGCCAGGGCGATGCCGCAGGCGTGGAGGAGCTGGGTGGCGACCACGCTCGACTGGGAGATGATGTTGAGCCGGCGCGCGCCCCAGTGCGAGGGCATCTGCCGCCCGCCCGAGCTGGGGTCGGTGGCGCGGGCGAGCAGCCCCATCAGCACCTCGGCCGGCGTCATGCCGAACATGAGCACCGAGGCGACGTCGCGGTAATAGGGGAGAAGGAAGTCGTAGCCGCGCCGGAGCGCGTAGGCGCTGCCGACCTGCGCCGCCTCGTGCCCTTGACCCGAGATGACGAACGCGGCCAGGCCGGCGCGGTTGAGCACCCACATGCGCTCGTCGACCGCGCGGGCGAGCCGCATGGCGGCGTAGAGCTCGAGGCACTGCGCTGGCGAGAGGCCGAGCGCGGTGTGGCGATCGAGGCGCGGGTCGGGCTCGGCGGCGACGTAGCCGTGGCCCCTGGCAACGTCCGGCTGCAGCGCGACGTTGAGGGCAGGCTCCTCGGTTGTGCTCATCGGCTCACTTCCCTGTCGTGACCTAGATGTGGATCGCCTGGCCGTCGACGGCCAGCGCCGCCTCGCCCAGGATCTCCGAGACGGTCGGGTGGGCGTGGACGTTGATGCCGATTTCCCAGGCGGTGCCCTCGAGGAGCTTGGCGAGCGCTGGCTCGACGATGAGGTCGGTGGCGTGCGGGCCGATCAGATGAGCGCCGACGATCGCGCCCGACTCGGCGTCGGTGACGATCTTGGCGAACCCGTCCGTCTCGCCCGTGATCATCGCCTTCGAGTTGGCGCTGAACGGGAACTTGCCGACCTTCGGGTTGACCCCATGCTGGCGCGCCTCGTCCTCGGTCCAGCCGATGCTGGCGATCTCCGGGAAGGTGTAGGTGGCGCGCGGCATGCGGTTGTAGTCGAGCGGGACAGTTTCGTGGCCCGCGATCGTCTCGACGGCGTGGATCCCCTCGTGCGCCGCCACATGCGCCAGCAGCAGGCCACCGATGACGTCCCCGATCGCCCAGACGTGCGGCACGTTCGTGCGCATGTCGGCATCGACCTTGATCGCGCCGCGCTCGAGCTGCACGCCGAGCTCTTCGAGCCCGATGCCCTGCACCGTCGGCGCGCGTCCGACCGCCACCAGCAGCATGTCGGCCTCGATCTGGCGGCGCTGCCCGTTCTGCTCGAGCTCGACGCTCACGCCGCTGCCGCTCGCGCGGACGCTGGCGATGTCGAGCCGGGTGCCGGGCAGGCAGGTGATGCCGCGCCGCTTGAAGATCCGCTCGAGCGTCTGGCCGACCTCGCGGTCTTCGAGCGGCACGAGCGTGGGCAGCACCTCGACAATCGTCACCTCGCTGCCGAAGGCGTTCCAGGCGCAGCCGAACTCGACCCCGACCGCCCCCGCGCCCAGGATGATGACGCGGCCCGGGATCTCGGTGAGCTGGAGGGCGTGGTCGCTCGAGATGATGCGCTCACCGTCGAAGGGGAGGTTGGGCAGCGCGCGCGGGGCCGAGCCGGTGGCGATGATGACGTCGCGCGCGCTGATGCGCTGCTCGGCGCCGTCGGCACGGCGCACCGCGAGCTCGGTCGGGCCGACGAGGCGACCGTCGCCCTTGAGGACCGTCACGCCGTTCTTCTTCATGAGAAACTCGACGCCGCGGTGGAGCTGGTTGACGACCTTCTCCTTGCGGGCGTTGACCTTCGGGAAGTCGATCCGCGGGTTGTCGGCGAGGACGCCGAACTCGGCGCCGTGGCGCACCTCCTCGACGAGGGCGGCGCTGTGGAGGAGCGACTTGGTGGGGATGCAGCCCCGGTGCAGGCAGGTGCCGCCGAGCTTGTCGCGCTCGATGACCACTGGGCGCAGACCGAGCTGGGCGGCCCGAATCGCGGCGACGTACCCACCCGTGCCGCCCCCGAGGATGGCGACGTCGTAGCTGTTCGCGTCCATTACTTCCATCTCCACCCTGCCTCGATGCAGGGCGCGACGATCTGGGCACAAGCGTGCTTGCCGCTTCATTGTATCACCGCCCCCGGCCGCCTCCGGACTGCGCCTGGCCGCGCCGGGTCGCTGCTACAATGCAGGGGGTGAGGCACGCTTCGCCATTGCGAAGGCGCGCGGGGCCGAAGCTCCGCGCTGATTCAGCGAAGCCCGCTGATGCAAGGTGCGGAAATAGTGCGGGGTTGATTGTCGGCCGACTGAAGCCGGCGCGAAGGCAGGACGAGGCCGGCTGAAGCCGGGACTCGGCGGGATCGTCCTTTCGCGCGGGCTTCAGCCCGCCGACCGTACCCCCGCCCTAATTCGGCAAGTTCCATAAGCGGGCCGGGGGCCGTGCTGACGAGCCCGCTCCGGGTGCTCGCGGAGCGAGCGGGGCTTCGCACCCTGCGCCCAGCGGTAAACCCCCCGGACGGCTGGGCGGGGACTGTAGCCAGTTGAGGAAGAGACGTTGGCAGGGGTAAGCGAGACGGTTCGCGCCGTCAGCCAGATGGACGACCTGGACAAGGAGCTGCTCAACCAGATCCAGCAGGATTTCCCGCTGGTGCCCGCGCCGTTCGCGGCGCTGGGGGAGCGGCTGGGGCTAAGCGAGGCCGAGGTGATGCGCCGCCTCAACTGGCTCAAGGCGGGCCACATCATCCGCCAGATCAGCGCGATCTTCGACACGCGCCGGCTCGGCTACAAGAGCAGCCTCGTCGCGGCGGCCTACCCGCCCGAGCGCGTCCACGAGGCCGCCAAGATCATCAACCAGCACCCCGGCGTCAGCCACAACTACGAGCGCGACCACGCCTTCAACCTCTGGTACACGATCGCCGTGCCGCCCACGAGCGACCTCGAGGCGACGGTCGACGCGCTCCACCGCCTCTCGGGCGCCACCTCGACGCGCATGCTGCCGACGCTGCGCCTCTTCAAGATCGCGGTCAAGCTCGACATGACCGGCAAACAGGACCCGGCCGCGGCTGAGGCGGAGGGGGTGGCCGAGCAGATCACGAAGCTCGACCGGCCGCTGGGCGACTTCGAGATCGCCTGCATCCGCGAGCTCCAGCAAGACATCGCCATCGTGCCGCGCCCATTCAGGGAGATGGCCGAGCGGATCGGCGCGACCGAGGCGGCGGTGCTCCAGCAGGCGCACGCCTTCCAGGCCGAGGGGGTGATGCGGCGCTTCGCGGCGGTGCTCTACCACCGGAAGGCCGGCTTCGGCGCCAACGGCATGTCAGTCTGGCGCGTGCCGGAGGAGCGGCTGGAGGAAATGGCGGGGGTGATGGTGCGGTTCAACCACGTCTCGCACTGCTACCAGCGCCCGAGCTACCCCGACTGGCCGTACAACCTGTTCGCGATGACGCACGGGCGCACGCGCGAGGACTGCCAGAAGATCGTCGACGCCATCTCCGCGCAGACCGGCCTGACCGAGTACGCCGTACTTTACAGCACGCGCGAGTACAAAAAGGTGCGCGTCCCCTTCTACACGCCCGACTACACTGAGTGGGAAGCAAAGCACCTCCACCCGTCGACTCCGCCCGTGCCGACCCCGGCCGACGACTGATGCGCCTGCCGGTGGTGCCTGTCCCCCCAGGTCGGTACCGGCCCGCGCGTTCCCCCGGTAGGGTGCGCGGGCGCAGCCGGCGCGGGCGACCGGTCGCTCTTCTGCGACCCCCTCGCCGCGCCTGCTCGTCGAGCCGGCACCTACCGCGTCCGCGTCCACAGCGCGAACCTCGCCAGCGTCGTGGACGGCGCCGGGCTCGAAGGCGACGACCGCTACCTCATGACCCTCTGGCCCGCCCCTCTCAAGGCAACGCTGGTCCTGAGGCGCTGGGCCGCGCCGGCAAGCTAGTATCAGGCGCTCGCGGGCGGGACGCGACCTGACACTCAAGGCTGGCGGAGGCAGCGCTCAGGGCCGCCGACGTCACACCGTTCGACTAGAGACCACACGATCGTGCGGAGCTGCCGGCCAGGCAGGCGGGGCCTGAGCTCCCTTCCCCGCTACCTGGCTGGAGGGACGGTGACGTGCCGGGTTTGCCTGGCGGCCAGTTGCTCGGCCACCCGCTCACGCGGCAGGGTGGTCACCAGATACAGCGGCAGCCCCTGTTCCACCTAGTAGGTGTAGAGGATGTCGGCCACGGCGGCAAAGAGGGCCTCGGTGTCGTCGGTGTCGACCGTCACCAGCAGGTACGTCCCCTCGGGATCCCCGCCCTGAAACACCGGGAATTCGGCATCGGGGTAGTGCTGTCGGATCTGGCACGTCAACGCGGCTCTAGCTGCATCCATGGTAGCTGGTGTTCTCTCGTCGAGCGGCCTCATGTGCCAAAAAGCTCAATCTCCCCGAACCGCTGCATCCATGGTAGCTAGTGTTCTCTCGTCGAGCGGCGTTGCCAGGGGGGCTGGGCGGTGGTAGCATGCCGCGACCGATCCGGGCGGGCGGCGCTCTGGCCGACGTTTCAGGAGACGGCTGGTTCAGGAGAGGGCAAAGGAGGCATGCGATGGCAGATCCTCGGCCCGCGACGTGGCGTGTCTCGCGGCGCGGGTTCCTCGCGCGCACCGGCCTCGCGCTCGGCGCGTTGGCGGCGGCGTCAGGGCTCGGC
>JBHOQZ010000503.1:0-2954 GCA_042408635.1 Chloroflexota bacterium | reverse complement strand
GGACGCCGGGCCTCTCGCGGCCAACGCGGCCGTCGGCGCAGCACGCGCATCGGCTGGGGCCGCGGGCGCGGAGGCGGCGCGGTCGAGCGTGCCGCTGGCCACGCGGCGCGCCACCTTGCGGCAGATCGAGCCGATCTCGCGCTCGAGGTTGCGCAGACCCGCCTCGCGCGTGTACTGCCGGATGATGTGGCGGATCGCCTCGTCGGTGAAGGCGAGGTGGGCCGGGGTCAGGCCGTGCTCGGCGAGCTGCTTGGGCACGATGAAGCGGCGGGCGATCTCGAGCTTCTCCTCCTCGGTGTAGCCCGGCAGCTCGATCACCTCCATCCGGTCGCGCAGCGCCGGCGGCACGGGGTCGAGCACGTTCGCCGTGGTGATGAACATCACCTTCGACAGATCGTAGGGTACGTCGAGGTAGTGGTCGCTGAAGGTCGAGTTCTGCTCGGGGTCGAGCACCTCGAGCAGCGCCGCCGACGGGTCACCGCGGAAGTCGGCGCCTACCTTGTCGATCTCGTCCATCATGAACACGGGGTTGATCGTGCCAGCGAGCCGCATCGTCTGGATGATGCGCCCGGGCAGGGCGCCGACGTAGGTGCGGCGGTGGCCGCGGATTTCTGCCTCGTCGCGCACGCCGCCCAGGCTCACCCGCACGAACCGGCGCCCGAGCGCCTCGGCGATCGAGCGGCCGAGGCTCGTCTTGCCCACGCCCGGCGGCCCGACGAAGCAGAGGATCGGGCTGCGCTGCTTGTCGGCCGCCAGCTTGCGCACCGCGATGTGCTCGAGGATGCGCTCCTTCACCCTCGGCAGGCCGTAATGGTTGCTCTCGAGGATCGCGGCGGCGCGCTTGATGCGCAGGTTGTCCTGCGTCGCCTTCGACCAGGGCAGGCTGGTCAGCCAGTCGAGGTAGTTGCGGATCACGCCGACCTCGGGCGAGGCGGAGGGCATGAGCGCCATGCGGTTGAGCTCGCCCTCGGCCTTCTTGGCGACCTCGGCGGGCATGCCGGCGGCGTGGATCTTCTCGCGCAGCTCGCTCAGCTCGCGCATTTGGGGATCGGTCTCGCCCAGCTCCTTCTGGATCTGGTGCATCTGCTCGCGCAGGAAGCGGTCGCGCTGCGCCTCGTCCACCGCGCGATGGACCTCGCTCTGGATCTTCCCCTCCATCTCGAGCACGTCGAGCTCTTTCGAGAGGAGCAGGGTGACGCGCTGGAGGCGCTCGACGGGGTCGATTGTCTCGAGCACGTCCTGGCGGGTGGCCACAGGCAAGTCGAGGCTGGCGGCGATCAGGTCGGCCAGCCAGCCCGGCTCGTCGGCGTTCACCGCCGCGACGTAGCTCTCCTCCGAGAGCGAGCGGCTCAGGCGCACCGTCTTCTCGTAGAGCGCCAGCACGCTCTTCATGGTCGCCTCGACGGTCGGCGATTTCTCGACCGTCTCCTCGATCGGCACGACCTCGGCACGCAGGTAGCCCTCGTTCGCCACGTAGCGGCGCACGCGCAGCCGCCGCTCGCCCTGGATCATGATGCTCGTCGTGCCGTCGGGCATCTTGAGAAGGCGGCCGATCACGCCCTCGGTGGCGACCGTATAGAGGTCGTCGGGATCGACATCCTCGATCTCCTCGTTCCGCTGGGCGACGACGACGAGCGCGCGGTTCTCTGCCATCGCCTGCTCGACGGCGCGCAGCGAACGCTCGCGCCCGACGAACAGCGGCGTGACCATGTGCGGGAAGAGCACCGTGCTGCGCACCGGCAGCACCGGGAGATCGAGCGGCGCGGCGCCCTCAGACTCCGGCGCGGCTGCCGGGCGGCGACGACGGCGGATCGGCAACGTGCATTCCTCGACGACTAGCGGATTGCGGGAGAACGGGGCGGACGCCCCAGACACGCTTCGATTCTAGCACAGTCGGCCCCCGACGGGCACCCGCGTTCGCCGGCCGGACGGTCGCTGGCGAATCGTTTGGGACGACCGCACTCGACTGCCGCGCGGTCCGCTCGATGGGGCAGCCAGCTCAGGCGGCACCCGCGCGCAGCAGCTCGACCTCGGCCGCGATGAAGGCGAACGCGGGCCACCAGTCGCGGCCGACCACGTCGCGGAAGAGCGCCAGGGCCCGCTCGCGCTCCCCGTTGTAGAGGTAGTAGTTGCCCAGGCCGTAGGCCTGAGTCAGCATCTGCACGTCGACCCGCTCGTCCTCGATCGGATCGAGCAGCGTTTCGGGGGCGCGGTCGCCCCGGTAGACGCGCAGGCGGTTGTAGTATCCCTGGCTGCGACCGTAGTCGATCGTGTCGAGCGGGAGGGACCGCACCAGCGCGGCCGCCTCGTCGACCTGGCCAGCGCGCCGCAGCGCCATGTAGAGCCAGTCCGCCGTGGCGAGCACCTGCTCGGGCCGGCACACCTCCAGGCACTCCCGGTAGAGCGCGGCCGCCCGCGCGAAATCGCCCTCGAGGTAGAAGGTGTGGCCGAGGTGGTAGAGGGTGTCGAAGCCGGGCGGCCCGATCCGGGCGGCGCGCTCGAGGTCGCGGCGGGCGAGCGCGACGTGGCGGATGGTGATCAGGCGGTGCCCGCGCAACTGCCAGGTGCGGTGGTCCTCAGGCCAGCGCTCGACAGCGCGGGTGTAGGTGGCGACCGCGTCCTGGAAGCGCCAGACTGCCACCTGCGCCCCACCGAGCGCGAGCAGCCGGTCGAGGTCGTCGGGCGCCGCGTCGACGGCGGCGCGCGCCTGCTCGATGGCGCCCTCGTGATCCACCAGCGCGTAGAGCACGCGGCCGAGCGGCGAGATCAGCTCGACCCGCGACAGATCCCACTCCACGGCAACCCTCTCCCCCCTCGTTATGGGCACCATCAAATATACTGTCTCCGCACCGGTCACGCGGCTGCCATGCCCCTGGTGGCCGGCGCCGTGGCGCGGCGCGCTACCAGCGGCGCCCGGCCTCGGTCGCGCACGGCCGTGGCGACTGCCCCGGCCG
>JBHOQZ010000162.1:0-3621 GCA_042408635.1 Chloroflexota bacterium | reverse complement strand
GCCCGTGGTGCTGCTGACGGCCAGCCCCGGCGCGGGGGCGAGTCGGGCGGCGGTCGAGGACCTGGGGCTGGCGACGCTGCTGGCGAAGCCCTGCACGGCGCAGGAGCTGGCGAGCCTGATCGCCGAGCGGCTGGGCGCGGTGGGTGTGACGTGAGCGCGCGCATCGTGGTGGCCGACGACGAGGCCGACATCCGGCGCCTGGTGAGCTTCACCCTGCGGCGGCGCGGCTACACGGTGCTCGAGGCCGCGGCCGGCGACCAGGCGCTCGCGCTCATCCAGGCCGAGCGGCCCGACCTGGCCGTGCTCGATGTGATGATGCCGGGGTTGCACGGCACCGAGGTGGCGCGCACGCTGGCGGCCGACCCCGAGACGGCCCGCATCCCGATCATCATCCTCTCGGCCAAGGGGCAGGCCGCCGAGATCGAAGCAGGTCTCAAGACCGGCGCCTGCGCCTACCTCGTCAAGCCGTTCTCGCCGCAGGCGCTCGCGGCCAAGGTCGCCGACATCATCGCGGCCGACAGCGCATCGGGCTAGCGCCTGGGCACGGCGCCTGCTTGTCCTTGTAACCGATGGCGATTTTGGACGTTTCTTAGTCAAGCGCTGCTCCCACTTCGCCGGCGCACGCCGCACCCGCGCGGTGGATGTGCTGACGAGGGTGGGGAGCGGGCCGGGTGATCGGCAGGGCCGGACGCCGCGCGGGCGGGCGCGGTCGGCGCCGGTCGTCCGGCCACGTGCGGGAGCGGCGCACGACGTCGTAGGGGCTGGGGATAGGATGGAGCGGACGGGAGTGGCAGGCCCGCCAGGTGGTGGGCGCCAGCCGGTCCCGGCAACGCGGCCGGGTCGGGGTCGGGCCAACGGAGGCGGACACGGGGCGGAGCAATGGAGCTGGAGCCGGCTGGCGACGCTCCTGGTGGCGCTGGCGCTGGCAGGGAGCCTGATGCCCCACGGGTCGAGCGCGGGTGACGTCCGGGTGGAGGACGGTTCGCCGGCGACCGGGCCGGCAGCCGGGCAGATCCAGCCGCGCTGGTGGCAGCCGGCGGAGGGGGCGACCGTGCGGCGCCTCGCCACACCCACGCCTGCCAGCGGGGGTGCGCTCGAGCCACGAGGGCCGCTGCCGCTGCCCCTGCCTGGCGGCTCGGGCGCACGGCCGCCGGGACCGCTGCCGCCGGGTGCTCCGGCGGGGACTGGGTCGGGTACGCGGGCACTCGAGCTGAACTCCTGGCTGGTCTACCTCAACGTGTTTCGCCTGCTGGCCGACCTGCCGCTGCTCAGCGAGAACCTGACGCCCAGCTCGAGCAGCAACCCCGACGACAACTTCAACAACCAGACCTGGAGCGAGGGGAGCTTCGCCCACAGCCGCTACATGGTCAAGAACAACATCGTCACGCACGACGAGGACCCGACCAACCCCTTCTACACGCCCGAGGGCTACGCCGCCGGCAAGAATAGCAACGTGGCGGCCTACACGGCGGCGAACGCGACCGACGAGCAACTGCTGAACCAGTGGCTGACCGGGCCGTTCCACCTCGTGGGCATCATCGACCCTCGGCTGACCCAGACCGGCTACGGCGCCTACCGCGAGGGCAACGTGACGGCCGCTACGCTCAACGTCATTAGCGACCTGAAGCTGACCAAGCCGCGCCCGGCGGTCGCCTACCCGGTGCGCTATCCCGGCGAGGGCAAGGTCTATCCGCTCGCCAGCTACAACGGCGGCGAATTGCCCGACCCGCTCGCGCCTTGCCCCGGCTACGTCGCCCCGACCGGGGCGCCGATCGTGCTCCAGTTGCCGACGACGCCGAGCGTGACGGCGTTCTCGCTGACGCGCAACGGCCAGGGGATCGAGGCCTGCCTTTACGACGAGACGTCGTACCGCAACCCCGACGCCAACGGACAGGCCGACGGGCGGGCGGTGCTCGCGGCGCGCCACGCCATCGTCATGATGCCCCGCGAGCCGCTCACCGCCGCGACCTACCGCGTCTCGATCACCAGCGGCGGCCAGACCTACGCCTGGTCGTTCTACGGCCCGGGCGGGCCCGGCGGCGTGCCGGTCGCCACGCCCGCGCCCACGCCGACCATCGTCGGGACGACGGCGACCGGCCGCGTCTTCTCGGGAGGCACCTATGATCCGGTGACGAGCACGTTCTACCTGAGGAGCAGCCCTTCAACTGGTCCGGCCGACATCGTGGTCACCTTCGGCCCGGTCGGCCCGCGCGCCGTGCCGCTGCTGGGCGACTGGGACGGCAACGGCACCTACACCGTCGGCCTCTACGACCCCGACCTCTCCCGCTTCTACCTGCGCAACAGCAACACGACGGGCGGCGCCGACGTAATCTTCGACTTCGGCGCGAGCAACCTCGGCCGCACGGCCTACCTGCCCATCCCGGTCGTGGGCGACTGGACCGGCGCCGGCTACAGCCAGGTGGGGCTCTACGAGCCGTGGCTCAGCCGCTTCCTGCTGCGCGTGGGCGCCAACGCGAACGGGGCGCCGCCCGCCTCGGTGCTCTACGTCGACTTCGGCCAGGGCGCCCAGGTCGGGCCCGGCTACGTCGAGGTTCTGCCGATCGTGGGCAACTGGGCGGGCAGCCTGGGCACGACGACCAAGGTCGGGCTCTACGTGCCCAGCCAGAGCCGCTTCCTGCTCAAGCTGACCGCCCCGGCCAACGGCCAGGCCGGCCAGGCGGACCGCGTCGTCACCTTCGGCAACGCGAACGGCGGCTACCAACCCGTGGTGGGCGATTGGGACGGTGATGGCAAGACCTCGCTCGGGCTCTACCTGCCCTCGACCGATACCTTCTTCCTGACCAACTCCACCGCCAGCGGTACGGTCGACCGCGCCGACCTCCAGTTCCAGCTCACGGGCCCGCCCGCCGCGCTCGGCCCGAACGTGCGGGCCCTCACGGGCGCCTTCCGCTAGAATCGGTGTGTTTCGCCAGGGCATGAAACGGGGTTCGAGGAGGCAGCCATGACGTGCCTGTGGGTGGGGCGCGGCGAGCGGGCAACCGGCTGGGCCGGGTGGAAGCTGTTGGGGGCGACCTGGCTGGGTGCGCTCCTGGTTGCGCTCGGGATCGGCTGGATCGATGCCGCCCCCGCACCGGCGACGCTGGTCCAGGTCGAGATCAAGGAGAGCGGGCTTACGCCACGCTCGGCCAACATCGAGCGCGGGGGCACCGTCGTCTGGACCAACACCACCTCACGGATGCTGCAGATCGCAAGCGAGGCCGGCCTGTTCGCCTCCGGACCGATCAAGGCGTCGGAGCGGTTCACCCAGACCTTCTCGACGGACGGGACGTACTACTACGCCGCCATCGGCGACCGGGAGTGGCTGGGCGCGGTGGTGGTGGGCAGCGGCCGACCCAGCTTCGGCTCGGGGGTGGGTGCGGTGTCGCTGCCAGGGGTCGATGCGCCGCCGCTGCCGCCGATCGACGGCTACGCCTACCCGTACGGGGGCTACGGCTACGGGTCTGGCTACGGCTCGGCGCCCCCGTTGGGGCTCGGCTACGCCTACGGCTGCGGCAACGGGCTGCCTAGCGCGTATTTCGGCTATCCCGGCTGGGGCGTTCCGCCGTATCCCCGCTGACGGCACGGGCGAGGGCCGGGCCTCTCGCCGGGCGAACCGCACCG
>JBHOQZ010000161.1:0-3190 GCA_042408635.1 Chloroflexota bacterium | reverse complement strand
CGAACCAGCGGTCGGCGTCGTCGAGGTGCGTTGCGTAGACGCCGCGCGCCGCCAGGTTGCGGGCGAGGTCGAGGTTGTAGGCCTCGTCGAAGTTGAGGTAGAGCTGCCTCGCAAAGGCGAAGACGAGCGCCCAGGCGATCGCCAACACCAGCAGCGCCGCCGCGACCCGGCCGACGCGCCCAACGCCCGCGTGCACTCCCACCGGCCGGCGCGATACGCCGACCCCCACCAGATCGATCACGTCCCCTCGCTCGCCCGTCCCGCTACGTGCCCCTGCCCCGTGAGCCCGCCCTGCCGGCCGAGTATACCCAATTCGCCCGAGGGTTGATGCCGGCGGTGCCGTCCACGGGCGGCCGGGGGTTAGCACGGCGCGAGCCGGGCTCGCATTTGCGCTGCCGCCGCGAGAAGATGGACAGCACCAGGACAACGACGTGGAAGGCCGAGGCAGGGATTGGCTCACGACAGCACGCGGCGGCTGGGCACAGCACGGGAGGGCAGAGCGGCGACAGACGGCCCGGTGAGAACCGGGGTCGAGCGGGACGCCCACCGGGCGGTCGACGGGGCCGGGACGGGACGGGCAACTGCCGATCCGGCGGCCACGGTTGTCGCCCCAAGGGTGCGACCGGAGGCGGCGGGACTCCCGCCGGGCGCGGGCGCGGGGCCGGCGCCGGCCGGACGGGCCGACCGCGACCCAGCCCCGTCTGGAGGGGGCGGACCCGGACCCGGGCCGGCGCTGGGATCAGGGACGGCGCTGCGTCGCGCCGTCCGCTACCTGGTCCACTACCGGCTCGAAACGCTCGGGGCGCTGGTGGCGCTCCTGCTCGTCTCGGCGGCGAACCTGGCCGCCCCGCAGCTCATCCGGCTGGCGATCGACGTCGGGGTGACCGGCCGCGACCTGGGGGCACTGGCGCTGGCGGTGGCAGGCCTGCTGGTGGTGGCGGCCGCGCGCGGCGGCGTCAACTTTCTCCAAGGGTACCTGGCCGAGCGCGCCTCGCAGGGGGTCGCCTACGACCTGCGCAACGCGCTCTTCGCCCAGATCGAGCGCCTCAGCTTCAGCTACTACGACCGCGTGCAGACGGGGCAGTTGCTCACGCGCCTCACCAACGATGTCGACCAGATCCGCACCTTCGCGGGCACCGGTGTTGTGCAACTGGTTGCGGCCGTGGTGATGATGGCCGGAACGGCCGCGCTGATGCTACTGCTCAACTGGCGGCTCGCGCTGGGCGCGCTCGCGACCGTGCCGCCCATCATGTTGCTCCTCTTGCGCTTCGTGCGGCGGATCGGGCCGCTGTTCTTCCAGTTGCAGCAGCGCCTCGGCGCGCTCAACACCCTCCTGCAGGAAGACCTCACCGGCATCCGGGTGGTGCGAGCTTTCGTGCGCGAGGAGCACGAGCGCCGACGCTACGCCCAGGCCAACCAGGCGTTGCTCACGGACAACCTCGCGGCGGTGCGTGCGCTCTCGAACAACTTCCCCTTCGTCTTCCTGCTCGCCAACCTCGGCACGCTGGCCGTCGTCTGGTTCGGCGGGCTCCAGGTGATCGGCGGCACGCTCACGATCGGCGAGCTCGTCGCCTTCAACACCTACCTGACGTTCCTGCTGATGCCGATCCTCACCATCGGCTTCCTGTCGGCGGGCATGGCGCGGGCAGGCGCCTCGGCCGCCCGCGTCTTCGAGATCCTCGACGCACCGCTCGAGCTGGCCGACCGTCCCGGCGCCCGGCCGCTGCCACCGATCCGCGGGCGGGTCGAGTTCCGCCACGTCTCGTTCCGCTACCCCGGCGCCGAGCGGGACGTCCTCGACGACATCAACCTCATCGTCGAGCCGGGGGAGACGATCGCGATCCTGGGCACGACCGGCTCGGGCAAGAGCACGCTGGTGAACCTGATCCCGCGCTTCTACGACCCGACCACGGGCGCGGTGCTGATCGACGGGCACGACGTCCGCGACGCCACGCTCGCCAGCCTGCGCAGCCAGATCGGCATCGTGTTGCAGGAGGCGTTCCTGTTCAGCGGTACGGTGCGCGACAACATCGCCTACGGCAAGCCGGACGCGACCCGGGCCGAGGTCGAGGCGGCGGCACGGGCCGCCCAGGCCGATGCCTTCATCCGGGCGCTGCCCAACGGCTACGACACCTTGGTGGGCGAGCGCGGCGTCGGACTGTCGGGCGGCCAGCGCCAGCGCATCGCCATCGCCCGCGCGCTCCTCGTCGATCCGCGCCTGCTGATCCTCGACGACAGCACCTCGGCCGTGGACGCCGAAACCGAGGCGGCGATCCAGGCGAGCCTCGACGCCTTGATGCGCGACGCCGACCGCACCGCCTTTGTCATCGCCCAGCGCGTGAGCACGCTGCGCATCGCCGACCGAATCGTCGTGCTCGACGCCGGTCGGATCGCGGCGCTGGGCACGCACGAGACGCTCCTGCGCGACAGTCCGCTCTACTGCGAGATCGTCGCGTCCCAGTGCTTGCCCGAGCCCGTTGGAGGCCACCGGTGAGGCACGGCCTCGAAATGATGGCCCAGGTCTCGGCTGAGCGGGCCCGCGACCGCCGCGCGACCTCTCGGCGCCTCTTCGGCGAGCTGCGGCCCCACCGACGCCGGTTGGCGCTCGCACTGCTGCTGGTGACGTTCAGTGCCGTCGCCCAGGCCGGCGGACCGTGGCTGATCAGCCGGGCAATCGACACCGACATCCTTGGCAACGACCCGGCCGGCCTGGCGCGGACGATGCTCGCGCTGGCAGCCGTCTACGTATCGGGGGCGCTGACGACGCGCGCCCAGATTCAGCTCGTCGGCGGCATCGGGCAGTCCGTGCTTGCGGCATTGCGGCAGCGGCTGTTCGACGCCTTCCTGCGCCTCCCGCTCGGCTTCTTCGACCGGAGACCGCTCGGCGACCTCATCAGCCGCGTCACCAATGACGTCGACACGCTCAACCAGTTCCTCTCGCAGGGCGTCACACAGCTCCTCGGCTCGCTTCTCGGCCTGGTGGGCATCATCGCGGCGATGCTCTGGCTCAACCTGCCGCTGGCGTTGGCCAGCTTCACCATCATCCCGATGATGGTGCTGACCACCTCGCTCTTCGCCGACCGGGCGCGCCGGGCGTTCCGCCGCACCCGCGAGACTGTCGGCAGCGTCACCGCCGGTCTGCAGGAGGAGATCGTCGGCATCCGCCAGGCGCAGGCGTTCAACCGCACCG
>JBHOQZ010000480.1:0-2239 GCA_042408635.1 Chloroflexota bacterium | reverse complement strand
TTGGCGATGAGCAGGCCGCTGGTGTAGCCTGCGTAGTTGCTGTAGAGCAGCGCCGCCTGGAGCGCGCCGGCCGCGCCGGCCGGGCTGGCGGGCGTCTGCATCGCGGTGGCCGCGGCCGGGTTGAGGTGCTGCGCCAGCGCGATCAGCGGCTCCCCCTCCGCGCTGCCGACGATCCCGGCGCCCGAGAACCGGAGCGGCAGGTCGCGCTGGTTCGCCAGGCGGAAGACGTAGGCGGCCCCGGGCGGCACCGACCGCTCCGCCACCAGTCGGCGCGGCGGGCCCTCGCTGCCGATCAGCCGCACCTCGGGTGTGGCCGGCGCCGAGCCCACATTCTGGACGAGGATGTCGCTGTTGTAGCCGTTGAGCTCGCGGTAGAGCAGGCTCAGGTACAGCGTCGGCGCGCCGCGGGCGAAGCCGACCGAGGCCGACGCCGCACCGCCGGGGCCCTGGTTGAGCGTCACCGCCTGGATCGGCCGGCCGCTGGCGGAGCGGATCGACGCCGCCAGCGTCGCGCCCGCCGGTGCGGCCTCGAGCGGCACGCGCTCGGCGCCGCCCGGGTGAGCCGCAGCACCGAGCGCCACTGCGCCGCGGGTGGCGGGTCGCCCGCGCGCCGCATCGGCCGCAGGACGACCTCGACCTCGTTGGGCAGGTCCGAGGTGTTGACGACCACGAGCGTGCTGTTCCAGCCGCGGTAGTCGCGGAAGAGCAGCGGCAGCTCGGCCGCGGCCGCATCGGGCTCGGCGGGCAGCGCCGGCAGCGACACCCGGTTGCGCCCGACGGCATGGTGGTCGGCCACTGCAGCGAGCGGGCCGCCGCTGAGCTGGAGCACGCCGACGAAGCCGGGACGCAGGCCAATGTCGTTGCCGTTGACGATGACCTGGCCGCGCGGTGGCACCGTCACGCTGGCGGTCGAATCGGGTCCGGTGCTGCCCAGCTCGCGGGCGCTGAGGGTGACGGTGGTGGGGATGGTGGCGGCGTTCTCGATGGCAAGCGTGCTCGACCAACCCTCCCAGTCGAAGGCAAACCAGGGGACAAAGAGCCGGGCGTTTGGCCCCGCCGCCTCGGTGAGGGTGTAGGTTGTCGCTGCGCCGCCGACGACATCGGCGTGTGCCGTGCGAGGAGCTGGTCCGTTCGGGAGGAGCAGCGCCCCCAGCAGCGCCAGCAGCGCGACGGTACACCGCAGCAGGAGCACCGCGCCTGCCCTCCTTTCCTTTGTAAGGATAGCATGGGCACCTGGGCGGCGGCAGATCACACCCAGAGGGCCCGGGCTGGCGACGGTGATGTGCGCCCCGCCCCTCCAGAACTGCATCGAACCACGATAGGTGCGTCCGGCGGATCGGCAATCGGTGTTGACTCCCGACACCGATTGTCTATCATGTGGCTCTATGTAATCGTGCGACACAGCGCAGGCAGGGGCTGGGTCCTGATTGGTCGCCTGGTTTGCGCGTCTGCGATCTTCCGACCCGGAGCGGTTATCGAGCGACACTACACCGCGCGCCCGCGTCCGCCTCCACCAACGGGGAGCCCGCCTGCCCTGCCCGGCCTGTGTTGCCGCCCCAACCGGTGGCCCGCCTCGCCCCGCGGGACCGCCGGCGAGCTACCTGCCCCACGTGCATCGATGACCGGAAGGGAGAACGCAGGATGACCGTGGACCGACGCCTGCGCCGGGTCGCCCGGGGCGTGACGCTCTTCGCGCTTGTCGGCGCGCTCGGCGTGAGCACCTGGAGCGCCATCGGCGAGGTGCGCGCCGATCCGCAGCCGCCACCCGTGGTGCCGGCCCTCGACCCCGAGGCTGGTGCGCTCGTCGACGACGGCACTGCACCCGTGCCCACCGACGCCTCCGGCGATACCGATCCCGCCACCCCGGCCGGCCAGATCTGGCCGATGCGGACACCGACGCCCGGTATGCCGCTGCCGCCGCCGGGCATGGGCACCCCGGTGCCGGGGGGTGGGCACCAGCCCGAGGTGCCGAAGTTCCCGCCACCTCCCGTCTACGGCTACCCGGCCGGTTGCTGCGCGCCGCCGCCGCTGCCGATTCCCCCGCCGCAGTGCTGCGCGCCGCCGCCCCCGCAGTGTTGTCCGCCGCCGCCACGCCAGCGGCCGGTGCAGGTCTCGCCGTCGCCGGTGCCGGTGGTGATCACGCC
The DNA here is from genome assembly GCA_042408635.1 of Chloroflexota bacterium. Taxonomy (GTDB): domain Bacteria; phylum Chloroflexota; class UBA6077; order FW602-bin22; family JBHOQZ01; genus JBHOQZ01. The sequence goes on along the minus strand of JBHOQZ010000480.1, from coordinate 95 downwards.
CACGCCGACGGCGCGCCCGACGATCGCGCCCACGACCCCACCACCGCCACCCCCGCCGCAGCCAACGGCGCCACCGCCCCCGCAGCCGACGGCCC
>JBHOQZ010000471.1:0-4618 GCA_042408635.1 Chloroflexota bacterium | reverse complement strand
GCCTCGACGACCACGCCGTTGAGGTCGGACGGGCCCAGCAGCAAGACGGTCGTGGGCGCCTCGGCGCTGGCGAAGGCCTGGAGGCGCTGCATGATCGCGGCGCCGTCGGCGGCGGCCTGCCGAATCCGCTCGAGGCTGCTGGGCGCGGCGTCGGGCTGGGCCGCCAGCTCAGCGTGTCCCTGGATGAGCAGCAAGAGGTTGTTCACGTCGTGCGCCACGCCGACGGCCATCTCGCCCAGCGCCCGCAGGCGCTCGATCTCCGCCGCCTGCCGGCCGCGCTTCGTCCAGCGCGGCGCCACGTAGCGGACGAGGAGCCGCCGCGTGCGGGACCTGATCGTCGACGTCGCCACCGCCGTCCCGGGCGGGCACGCCGACGTGGTTGTGGAGGTCTCGTCGACCATCCCTCACTCCGCTGTCGAGATCAGCCCGTGTCTGCCGGGCCGGCTGGGGCATCGCTATGTACCACCTGCCTGATAATAGCATTTTCGCCCGTCCCGTGCAAGATCATCGTAACGTTCGTGCATTAGAACGAAGCAAAATTGATATGGAACTGTACGCTACGCATGTGCAGCTTGCAGCCAGGCAAGCGCGAGCACCCGTGCCCCCGCCGCGCAAGCCTCCGGCGCGGTGAACTCGGTCGGGGCATGGCTCTGCCCGTCGCGACTGGGGACGAACACCATCGCGATCGGGACCTCCGGCCAGAGGCTCTGCCCGTCGTGGCCAGCGCCGCTGGGCAGCCGAATCGACGGGTAGTCGAGGGCTCGCGCAGCCCCCTCGATGAGCGCCACCAGCGGCTCGGGGAAGACGACCGGCTCGGTACGGCTGCGCCGCTCCGCCCCGATCCGGAGACTACGGCGGGCGGCGACGCCGCTCGCGTGCGCCTGAATCGCCGCAACGACGCCGTCGACGCTGGTCGCATCGAGGCTGCGCACGTCGCAAATGAACCGCACACTGCCCGGAACAACATTGACGGCGTTCGGCTGCACGTCGAGTCGCCCGACCGTCGCTACCGTGGTCCGCGGGGATTCGGCCCGGCCCAATCGCTCGACTTCGAGGACGATCTCAGCCGCGCCGCAGAGCGCGTCCGCACGCAATGGCATCGGCGTCGCACCCGAGTGGTCGGCTCGCCCCTGCACCTCGACCAGCACCCGGCTCGAGCCGGCGATCCCGGTCACCACGCCGATCGGCACCCCCTCGTTCTCCAGCCGCCGCCCCTGCTCGATGTGCAGCTCGAAGTAGCTGGCAATCGGCCGGTGCGGCCGGCGCGGCCGGGGCGCCGCCTCCCCGATCCAAGCCGCGACGTCGAAGCCGGGGTCGTTCGGTATAAGGTCGACGGGGCGCAGGCGGCCGGCAAAGAGCTGGCTGCCGACGCGGCCCTGGACGAAGCGAACCGATTCTTCGCAGGCCCAGATCGCCAGCTCCATGCCGCGCCGGGGACGTCGTCCCGCCTCGGCGAGCACGGTCAGCGTCTCGAGGGCGCTGAGCACGCCCAACGGACCGTCGAAGCAACCGCCCTGCGGTACCGTGTCGAGGTGCGAACCCGCCATGGCGACCGGCGCGGCCACGTCCTCCCCCGGCAGGTGGAGAAAGCAATTGGCGAACTCGTCCCAGGCGACATCGAGCCCAACCTCGCGCCCCCAGGCGACCACCTGTTCGACCGCCGCCCGTTCCTCGGGTGAGTAGCCGGCGCGGGTGACGCCGGGACCGCCCGCGCTGATCTGGGCCAGCGTCTCGATCCGGTCGAGCAGACGCTCGGCATTGACCGCCTGCGCGAGGGTGACCAGGGCGTTAGCCATCGCGTTCCCCCGTCTCGTGGCCCGTGGTGCCGCCGACAGCGTCCCGCGCCGGCCCCCCCACCCCTCGCGACTCGGCGTTGGCGAGCGCGGGGAAGCGGCGCAGCAGCAGCGCGTGCAGGTCGGCGACGCCGGGCAGGATGAAATCAGGTTTGCCGAGCGAGCGGGCGACGTCCTCCGGCTGGCTGACGCCGGTCAGCACCAGCACCGACGTCATGCCGGCGCGGTTGGCGGCCAGGATGTCGGTGTCGAGGAAGTCGCCCAGGAAAAGGCAGCGCTCCGGCGGCACGCCGAGCCGCACCGCAGCCTCGACGAGCAGGTGCGGCGCCGGCTTGCCGATCGTCACGTCGGGGTCGCGCCCGGTCATACCGCGGACGGCGCCCACGACCATGCCGGCGCCGGGGTAGAGGCCGTGCTCGTCGACGCCGACGCGGTCCTGGTTAAGCGCCACGATCCGGGCGCCGCGCCGGGCCGCCAGCAGCGCCGTCGTGAGCTTGGCGAAGCTAATCTCGCGGTCGAGGCCCAGCACCAGGTACTCGATCCGCTCCGGGTCGGTCTCGATCTGCAATCCGGCGCGCACGAGCTGCTCGCGCAGTTCGGCCGAGCCGAGATCGAAGACGCGGGCACCCGGCCGCTCCTGCGCCACGTACATCGCCGTCGCGAGCGGAGCCGAGATGACCTCGTCCGCCTCGAACGGGATGCCCATCGCGCGCAGCCGCTGGTGGAGCGTCGCCACCGAGAGCACCGAGTTGTTGGAGACGACCCCGACGCGCCGGCCGAGCCGCTTGAGCGAGGCAACCGTTTCGGCCGCGCCCGCGATCGGCCGCGTGCCGTGCCAGAGCGTGCCATCGGCGTCGAAGAGGTAGGCGTCGAACTCGGCCAGCCAGTCGAGGTCGGTGCGTGTTGTGCTCAGCGGCTCCCTCGCCTGTGGGCGTTCTGTCCCTCAGACCAGTATTCCCCGCCACGCAGGCGGCGTCAAGCGCCGCGGCGGGTCCGGTCAGTGCCCTGCCAGGTGAGACATCCGCGGCGGCGCGCGGCTCCACGGAGGTTGTGGAATTAACGCGGGGAATGCGTTGCACGGGCTGCAGCGCGTCGGGTACCCCACCCGCCGGGTACCCTATGGGTGGCGAGGCGTCCGCCGTGCCCGCCCGGTCGCCCGAGCTGAGGGTGCGAAGCCCCCTGCGGGGGCTGGGACGCGTCCTCGTGAGCCGGCTTCACAACCTGAGCGCGGGGATTGATCCCCGCACGGGCTGGTGTGGCCGGGTCCGGCTGACGATCGCAACGATCATCAGCCGACCGACCGTACTCCCGCATTAAATCCACAACCTCCATGAAGCCCCACGCTCAGCTTGCGAAGCCCGACCCGCTCGACGGGGAATTTGTAGCCCCCTGACGCGCGAGCGTCCCAGCCCGCTTTGGGGCGCTGCACCCTGGGCCAGGGGTTTCTGCTCAGGGCCGCCGGCCGACTTGACCCGACACCCCGGACACCCGGCGAGGGGGCGCCAAGCTGGGTGAGGCGCGCAGACCCTCACCCGGTGGGCGCCCACTCGCCAGTTGGGGCACGCGGCCGACATGGGCAGGCAGGCTCTGCTCGCCAACGCCCGGACCGCGCCTACAGCTGCGCCAGGGGTGCGGCCTAGGCCAGCGGGAGGCGCAGGCGGGCCTGCTTGCGCTGCAGGCGGGCGAGGCGACGCTGCAGGTCGGCCCGCTCCGCGCGCAGCGCCGTCTCACCCCGCAGTACCCGCAGCTCGACCAGCGCGAGCGCCCGCTCGACCAGCGCGGCCGCGCGCTCGGGCGCCCGCAGCCGGTGCTCGTGGTGCTTGGCGAGCTGGGCATGGGGCAGCAGATCGGGCGTGCCGGCCGCGACGAGGCGCTCCCAGAGCGCGGCAGCGCGCTCCGCCTGCCCTAGTCGACGGTAGAGGCCGGCCAGGCGCGCGAGCAGGCGAGCGTGCTCGCCCCCCCCCGGGGGCGCGGTGAGCCCGACCGCGCGCTCGTAGCACGCCGCGGCGCGCTCGAGCGCGCCCTACGCCTCGAAGCTCCGGCCGATGCCCTGGAGATCGGCCGGGTGCGCCCAGGCGGGGTGAAAGGGCTCGGCGAGCTGCCGGGCGATCCGCGCGGCGAGCGCCACCATCGACAGCACGTCCAGCGCGTTGTGCGAGAAGACGCGCGCGAGCGGCCGGGCGTCGCCGGAGCGCACGTAGTCGAAGTAGAGGCTGGGGATCAGCCAGCCGGGCGCATCGGGCACGCCGTCGCGGCTGACGCCCAGGATCGCCCGCTCCAGCGATCCCAGCCCACAGCTCGGCAGCCGACCGCGCCAGAGGCGCCGCGCCGGCATGAGCAGATCGAAGTGCGGGCAATCCGCCAGGGGCGGCGGCAGCCGGTGGAGCAGATAGCGCGTCTCGATCAGGGACGGGTCGAACGCCCGGCCGCTGAAGGTAATGACCGCGCCCGCTCCCGCCAGCGCGAGGGCGAGCGGTGGAGCATCGCCCGCTCCTCCGCGTGGCCGCGCAGGAAAAACTGGCGCACCCGGAAGCCGGCTGGGGTGTAGCGCCCGACCCCGACGAGGAACACGCAGGTGCCGGTCCCGCCCGCCAGGCCGGTCGTCTCGGTGTCGACGAACGGCACATCTTCGAGCGCGGCCGGCGCCCCGGCGGCGCGCCAGAGGGCGGCGGTCGCCTCGTCCTCCAGCTTGCGCAGGGCGCCGACGGGCAGCTCCCCGTGTCGGTGGTCGGCCGGCCAGGCGCGCTCCGCGACGAAGCACACCCCGTGCGGGCCGTCGACCGTGACGCACTCGACCACGCGCTCGACCGGCCACGCTGAGGCCG
>JBHOQZ010000467.1:0-2303 GCA_042408635.1 Chloroflexota bacterium | reverse complement strand
CGGCCTGCCGCCGCACCGCATCGCCCGCCTGGGCATCGGGCTGGTGCCCCAGGGGCGGCGCGTCTTTCCCTCGCTCACCGTGCGCGAGAACCTGACGATGCCGGCGCGCCCGCCGCGCGAGGGGGGACCGCGCGAGCCGTGGACGCTCGAGCGCGTGTTCGCGCTCTTTCCGGCGCTGGCGGCGCGGGCGGCCAACCTCGGCCATCAGCTCTCCGGGGGCGAGCAGGAGATGCTCGCCATCGGCCGGGCCTTGATGACCAACCCGACGCTCCTGCTGATGGACGAGCCGTCGGAGGGGCTGGCGCCGGTGATCATCGAGCGGATCGGCGAGACGATCGGGCAGCTCAAGGCGACCGGCCTCTCGATCCTGCTCGTCGAGCAGAACGTGGCGCTCGCGTGCACGGCCGCCGATGGTATCGTCATTATGAACAAGGGACAGATCGTCTGGCAGGGCGAACCGGAGACGCTGCTGGCCGACGAAGCCGTGCAGCGCGAGTATCTGGGCGTGTAGGGGACGATCGGGGTTGCGCGGTGCGGGCCGGGCTCCGCGCCGCGGTGGAGGTGGCAGATGCAGACGTGGCACAGCGACGTGGTGGGGAGCCTGCTCCGGCCTGCCTATCTGAAGGAGGCGCGGGCGCGCCACGAGGCCGGCGCGATGAGCGACGCCGAGTTCAAGCGGATCGAGGCCCGGGCGGAGGACGAGGCGATCGCGTTGCAGGAAGCGGCCGGCCTCGACGTCGTCACCGACGGCGAGCTCCGGCGCTATGCCTTCTTCGGCCACCTGATCGAGTCGGTCGAGGGGTTCGACAAGCACGGCGGCTGGGCGATCCCGTTCCGCGACGAGCAGGGCAACGAGATCGTCTTCCCGCGGCCGGTGGTGGTCTCGCGCCTGAAGCCCCGGCGCCACATGTGCGCCGAGGAGTTCACCTACCTACGCGCGCGCACGACGCGCACGGGCAAGGTGACGATCCTGAGCGCGCAGCAGGCCGCCGCCTACTACGACCCCGAGAAGTCGGCCGGCGCCTACCCGACCATCGACGCCTACCTGGCCGACGTGGTCGACATCCTACGGGCCGAGGTGGCGGAGCTGATCCGCCTCGGCTGCACCTACATCCAGGTGGACGCGCCCCAGTACGCGGCGCTGCTCGACCCGGCCATCCGCGAGGGCTACCGGCGGCGCGGCAACGACCCTGACCGGCTACTCGACCGCTGCATCGAGCTCGACAACGCGGTGATCGGCAACCACCCCGGCATCGTCTTCGGCATCCACGTCTGCCGCGGCAACAACCAGTCGAAGTTCTACGCGAGCGGGGGCTACGACCCGATCGCGGCGCAGATCTTCCGGCGGACGCGCTTCCAGCGCTTCCTGCTCGAGTACGACGACGAGCGCTCGGGCGGCTTCGAGCCGCTGCGCCATGTGCCGGACGATCGGGTCGTCGTGCTGGGTCTGATCACGACCAAGAAGCCGCGGCTCGAGAGCCAGGCCGAGTTGGAGCAGCGCATCCGCGAGGCGGCACGCTACATCCCGCTCGAGCGGCTGGCGCTGAGCCCGCAGTGCGGCTTCGCCTCGACCGAGGAGGGCAACCTGCTCAGCGAGGCCGATGAGGCGGCAAAGCTCCGCCTCGTGGCCGAAACCGCCCGCGAGGTTTGGGGGCGCGGCCTGACGCAGGTCGGCCCGTATCAGGGCGTGCGGCCCCCGCGGGCTGCCCCTCACCCCACTAGGAGGCGGGGTCTCTGACTCAGCGCACCAACTCGATCTGCCGAGCCTCTCGACGGCTTCCCGTCGGGAGACCTGGCGCGCTGGCGAGCGAACGGCAGCGCCACGCCTGCCCGCCACCGCCGTCGGCGGTAGGCATCGGTCCGGGCGACGGTGGCGGTGCTGCCGCGTCGCCGGCGGCTCGGCGCGACCGATCGAGGCCCGTGGCGCGGCGCGCGAGGCCAAACCGACTCCCTCCTGGAGAGGTGGGGTCGAGCGCAATCCAAACCGGCGGGGGCGGTGTATTCAACGGTGAGCAGGTAAGAACGCCGCACGCCGCGCCTTGGGTGAAACGCGACGACGTAGCCCACAACGTCACCGCCACCGACCAGACGTTCGGCTCCGAACCGCTCGACATCGACGGCAACTCTTCCTTCCACATCACCGTGCCCGGCACCTACCGCTACTTCTGCCTCCTTCACCCACGCATGACCGCCGAGATCACGGTTCAGTCGGCAAGGGGAGCACTCTCATGACGGTTCACAGGCAGATCAGGGCGTCGGCGGTCGCGCCGTTCGACGCGGTCGCCGCACAGGACGAGGTCCGG
>JBHOQZ010000466.1:0-2308 GCA_042408635.1 Chloroflexota bacterium | reverse complement strand
GCTCAGCGCTCGGCGGTCACGCGTTCGCCGCGGCTAGGGGCGTCGCGGGGACGCCGTTGCGGCCGCCGTCGGGCTGCCTGGCCGCGCCGGGCTGCCGGGCATCCCATGCGGCCGGGGGTGGTTGCGCGAGCTCCGGCGGCGTGCGGGTGGTGGCGGCCGGGCGCGGGCGCCGGGGCGGGCCACCAGCCGGTGCGGGGCGACCGGCGTGGGAGGAGGAGCGGTGTACGGGCGCCTGCTGCTCGGGCTGGTAGCCTGGGCTGTCCTGCTGGTGGTGCTGGTCGTGGCGGATCGGCTGCTGCCGGGGCTGCGGGTGGACGACCTGCTGGCGGCGGCCGGGGCGGCGGCGCTGATCGGCTTGCTAATCGTGGTCGTCTGGCCGGCGCTGATCCTGCTCCTCCAGCGGGCCAACTTCATCGTCTTCACGCTCGCCTGCCTGACGCTCAACGGCCTGCTGATCGTGGCCGCGGGCGCGCTCCTGCCGGGGCTCTACCTCGACGGACCGGCGACCGGTCTGGTGGCCACCGCCGCGCTCGCGCTGGGCATCACCGGCTTCGCGGCGCTGGTGGGCTTCCACGACGCCGATTACTACACGCGCAGCCTGACGCGGCGCATCGTGCGCCGGCTGGGCCCGGTCGAGCCGACCGACGCGCCGGGCCTGATCTGCCTGGAGATCGACGGGCTGGCGGAGGCGATCCTGCGCCGGGCGCTGCGCGACGGGCACATGCCCAACCTGGCGCGCTGGCTGGAGCGGGGCAGCCACCGGCTCGTCGGCTGGGAGTGCGACCTGCCCTCGCAGACCTCGGCCAGCCAGGCCGGCATCCTCCACGGCAACAACGCCGACATCCCGGCGTTCCGCTGGTGCGAGAAGGACGCCCGGCGCGTGCTCGTCTCGAACCACCCGCGCGACAGCGCGGCGATCGAGGCGCGCATCACCGACGGGCGCGGCCTGCTCAGCCAGGGCGGGGCGGCGCGCGCCGACATGTTCTCGGGCGATGCGCCCCGCGCGATGCTCACCTTCAGCACCGTGCTCGACCAGCAGCGCAACCGCAGCGAGGACTACGTCTTCTACTTCGCCAACCCGCTCAACCTGGCCCGCACGCTCAGCCTCGCCCTCTGGGATATCGCCATCGAGATCACCTGCGCCTGGGCGCAGCGGCTGGGCGACGTGCGTCCGCGCGGTCACCGCGGCGGCGTCTACCCGCTCGTGCGCGCCTTCACCACGACGGTGCTGCGCGACATGACGATCGACACGCTGATCGCGGATATGTACCGGGCGGTACCGGCCGCCTACGCCACGTTCGTCGGCTACGACGAGGTGGCCCACCACTCGGGCATCACCGCGCCCGACGTCTTCGGGGTGCTGCGCCGCCTCGACGAGCAGTTCGCCCGGCTCGAGCGCGCCGCCCGCGACGCGCCCCGGCCGTACGAGTTCGTCGTCCTCTCGGACCACGGTCAGAGCCAGGGCGCCACCTTCAAGCAGCGCTACGGCTTCTCGCTGGGGGAGCTGGTCCGGCGCCTGATGGCGGCGGGGACGCCGGTGATGCAGCTCGCCCAGGATACCGAGCACTGGGGCTACCTGAACGCCTTCCTGACGGAGGCGATCCAGGGCCGCGACCACCCGCTGCGGCGGCTGGCGCGCGGCGCGGTGGCCGGGCGCGCCGCCAGCGGGGATGTCCGCCTCGGTCCGACCGACGCCGAGCACCAGCAGAAGCAGGCGGCCGCGCGCGACGCGGCGGCGACGGTGCTCGCCTCGGGCAACCTGGGCCTGGTCTACTTCAACGCCTGGCCCGAGCGGCTGAGCTACGAGCGGATCACCGTCGCCTACCCGGCTGTGCTGCCCGGCCTGGTCGCGCACCCCGGCGTCGGCTTCGTACTGATGCGCTCGGAGGCGCACGGGCCGCTCGCCATCGGCCGGGCAGGAACCGCCTACCTGGCCGCGGACCGGGTCGAGGGGGAGGACCCGCTGGCCGGGTTCGGTCCGCACGCGCGAGCGCACCTGCTGCGCATCGACACCTTTGCCCACACCCCCGACATCCTCGTCAACAGCTTCTACGACCCGGCGGCCGACGAGGTGGCGGCGTTCGAGGAGCTGGTGGGGTCGCACGGCGGGCTGGGCGGCACCCAGATGCGACCGTTCCTGCTCTACCCGACCCACCTGCCGCTGCCGGCGGGGGAGATCGTGGGCGCGGAGACGCTCTACCGGATCCTGGCCGGCTGGCGCGCGCGGCTCCAGCGCCCGGCTGCCGCGACGGTGCCGGCGGATTGAGCGCGGGACGGGCGGGAGGTGCCGCCGCGCCCGCGGGCGCGG
>JBHOQZ010000465.1:0-3730 GCA_042408635.1 Chloroflexota bacterium | reverse complement strand
CGCCGACCACACCGCCAGCAAGAGCGCCCGCGACCCCGCCGGGGCGTCGCCGGGTCGCCGGGTCGGCCGCGCGGTGCACCGACACGGCAGGGCCGCGCGGGCGGGAGGCGGCGGGCGGGCGGATTGCCGGGGATAATGAAGTGGCGGCGACGCCCGGCGTGGCGGGCCGGGGTGGCACCCGTCTTGCCCGCTGGCGCAGCGGCTGATTGTAGAGGATGAGGAGGGTCGGCGGTGCCGCAGCTCTATCTCGCGCTCGCGCTCCACAACCACCAGCCGGTGGGCAACTTCGACTGGGTCTTCCGCGAGGCTCACGACCACGCCTACGCGCCCATGGTGGCGGCGCTCGAGCGTCACCCCGGCGTCCGCCTCGCCCTCCACTACACCGGGCCCGTGCGCGACTGGCTGCTCGCCAACGAGCCGGGGCTGATCGAGCGGGTGCGGGCGCTGGCCGCGCGCGGGCAGGTCGAGCTGCTGACCGGCGGCTACTACGAGCCGGTGCTCGCCAGCCTCCCCGACGCCGACAAGCACGGCCAACTCCGCAAGCTCATCGAGGCGGTCAGGGCCGATTTCGGCGTCGAGCCGACCGGTGCCTGGTTGGCCGAGCGCGTCTGGGAGCCCTACCTGCCCAAGCCGCTGGCCGAGGCCGGCATCGAGTACACGATCCTCGACGACACCCACTTCGCCCACGCCGGCTACGACCCCGCCGCCATCTGCGGCTACTACGTGACCGAGGAGCAGGGCCGCCCGCTCAAGATCTTCGCGACCTCGCGCGACCTGCGCTACTCCATCCCCTGGCAGCCGGTCGAGACGATCATCGAGTGGCTGCGCGAGCGCGCCGCCGAATACGCCCAGCGCGGCTGGACCACGCCGCCGGTGCTCACGATGGGCGACGACGGGGAGAAGTTCGGCATGTGGCCGGGCACCTATGTGCCGATGTGGCAGGAGGACGGCGGCTGGATCGAGCGCTATTTCAGCGCGCTCGAGGCCAACGCCGACTGGCTCGCCACGATCCCGCCCGGCGAGTTCGCCCGGCGCTTCCCCGCCCAGGGCCGCATCTACCTGCCCACTACCTCGTACGACGAGATGACGGAGTGGTCGCTGCCGGCCGAGATCGTGGGCGAGATCAAGCCGCTGCGCGAGGCGCTCAAGCGCGAGCGGCCGGAGGCGCTCCGGTTCATCCGGGGCGGCTTCTGGCGCAACTTCATGGTCAAGTACCCCGAGGTGAACACGCTCCACAAGAAAGCACTGCTGGTGAGCGCGGCGGTTCATCGGCTGCCCCCGGGCAAGGTGCGCGACCGCGCGCTCGACCTGCTCTGGCAGGGGCAGGGTAACTGCCCCTACTGGCACGGCGTCTTCGGCGGCATCTACCTGGGCAACGTGCGCAGCCAGATGTTCACCTCGCTGATCGCGGCCGAGAACCTGGCGCTGCCGCCGCGGCCCGAGGTGACGGCCGAGGTGGCGGACCTCGACCTCGACGGCAGCGACGAGGTGCTGCTGCGCTCGGCGGCGTTCACCCTCTACGTCGACCCGGCCGACGGCGGCTCGGTCTACGAGTGGGACTGGCGGCCGCGCGCGGTGAACGTCGCCAACGTGCTCACGCGCCGCTTCGAGGGCTACCACCCGGAGCTGGTCGCGGCCGCGCGCGCCCGGCGCGTGCAACTCAGCGCCGAGGCGTTCGACAGCGATATGGACCCGACGCCGCTGCACGAGGAGGCGGTGCGCGTCAAGGAGGCGAACCTCGAGGCGGCAATCGCCTACGACTGGCACCGCCGCACGAGTCTGCTCGACCACTTCCTCGGCGAGGGCGCGACTCTGGAGGGCTATGCCATCGCCCGCTACCCCGAGAACGGCGACTTCGTCAATCAGGGCTATGGCTACACGGTCGAGCCGGGCGCGGTGGGGGCCCTGCTCCACCTTTACCGTGATGGCCACGTCTGGGACGGCCCGGAGCACCGGCCCGTGCGCGTTGAGAAGCGCCTCCACCTCGACCCGGAGCGCGCCGCCCTCCGCACGGCCTACCGGCTCGTGAACCCGAGCGATCGGCCGCTCGTGGTCCGCTTCGGCGTCGAGAGCGACTGGGCGCTGCTGGCCGGCGCCTCGCCTGACGCCTACTGCGAGCTCAACCCGGCCGACCCCGGCGATGTGCCGGCCGGTGGGGGTCTGGGGGTCGCGGCGTCGGCCGCGACCCCCAGGGCGATGCCTCCAGCGACAGGTGAAGCCGGGCACGGCGCCGGTCCGGGCCGACCCGGCGAGGGGGCGACGCCCGAAGCGGCCGAGCTCGGGCAGGGCGCAGGCAAACGGGGGGCACTGAACATCGCGGCCGAGGCTTCCGAGGTGCGGGCCGTGCGCCTGGTGGACCCGCACACCGACTTGGCGGTGACGATTAGGCTGGGGCAGCCCGCCACGCTCTGGCGCTTCCCGCTCGAGACGGTGTCGGCCTCCGAGGGCGGCTTCGAGCGCGTGCTCCAGGGCATCTCAGTCCTGCCCCACTGGCAGCTCGAGCTCCCCCCGAACGGCTCGGTCGACCTCGAGCTGCGCTTCGAAGTCGAGCCCGCCGGGGACACGGCCGCACCGTGAACCTCCCGCCCCCGACCCCTGCGTGCTGAATCCGGGCGAGGTCGACGTCGGGAGCAGCCACCGGGGCGGGCGGAGCCGCCTCGACACAAACGGCGCCGGGGATTCGGTTTGCCCCGGCACACTCCGCATCCCGACAGGTGTGGAGAGAAGATCGGCAGCCTAGCGTGATCTGGGCGGCCGGCGCGCGCTACCAGGAGGACCACACGACCAGCCGAACACGGTCGTCTCCGCACCGCTCGGCCAGAACCCCCATCAGCTTGAAGAGCAGTTGCCAGCGTCGATTACGGCATGCCAGCTCCCCTCCTCACCCGCGTCGTCGTCCGAGCGGATCTCGACCCAGCCCGCGATGTCGACACCTATAGTCCCACCCGCGTGCATGCTTGCCGGGGCAGGCTACCCCGAACACAATCCGCGGGCAGTCCCCCGAGTGGAGGGGGGGCGGCAAAGGTCGCCCGTATCAGCGATCACCGCTGGCTGTGACGTGGTTGTAGTTGCCCGATTGCACCTGCCGGGAGTCAATCGGCTTTCCTGCCTGCAAGTCTGGCCTGGAAGGAGGGGCGTCCCGTGGGATCTGCCAGCGAGCGGGACATGATAGTTGCTCTCGCTCGCCTCGATGCAGACCGTGCCCTCGGGCGGGCGCGGGCGATGCGTGATCCCTGGCATCAGGCCCAGACCCTCGGCGCCGTGGCGTGGCATCTCGCAGATGCGGGGCCGGCATCACGATCGCGCGGGAGGGGGTCGAAGCTGCCGAGCGCCACCCCGAGCCCAATCGGGCCGTGTCGGCGGCGGCCTGGCCGCTGAGTGTGCTGGTGGAGCGCGGTGCGCGAGACGTTGCCAGCAGCGTAGACCGCCTGCTGATCCGGCTGGCCCGCAAGTCCAACCCGGTGCGCTGCGGCGACGCGCTCCTCCTCCTGCTGTCGGCAGTCTATCGCGACGGCAACGCGCGTGACCAGGTGCTCAGCGAGCTCCTCGCGACCTGCACGATGATGGAGAGTGTTTGTCGGGTTTCGGCTTGACAGGGGGTGCTAGGCTAGGGGGTGAACACCGGCGCGACAGAGGTTGGACTTGCGGGCCAGCCGGATCAGCAGGCGGTCTACGCTGCTGGCAACGTCTCGCGCACCGCGCTCCACCAGCACACTCAGCGGCCAGGCCG
>JBHOQZ010000454.1:0-5675 GCA_042408635.1 Chloroflexota bacterium | reverse complement strand
CCTCATGCTCGGGACCGGGCGCGGGGGCGGGCGTCGGGGAGGGTGATGAGCCGGGTGGGGGCGGCCGAGGTGGTGGCGGTCAGGCGAAGATGCGGGGGAGGCGCTTCTTCCAGGCGGTGGGCAGGATGATGTCCATGGCGTCGTCGACGGTGACGATGCCGCGCAGGCGATTGTCGTCGTCCACCACCGGCAGCGCCAGCAGGTTGTAGCGGGCGATCGTGTGGGCGACCGATTTCTCGTCGTCGCTCACGTGCGCGCGCGGGAACTCGCGCTGCATGAAGTCGGCCACCGTCGTGTGCGGCGGCGGCCAGACCAGGTCCTGCAAGCGGGTCACCCCGACCAGCCGCTCGTTCTCCAGGTCGTCCACGACAAAGATGTCGTAGACGTCGGGCACCGGGATGCGCTTACCGATGCGCTCGAGCGCCTGGGCGGCGTTGTCGCTCTGCGGGATCGCGATGTACTCGGTCGTCATGATGCCGCCGGCGCTGTGCTCGGGGAAGCCGAGGAGCTCCTTGACGTCCTCCGACTCCTCGGGCTCCATCAGCTCGAGCAGGTCCTCAGCCTTCTCGGGCGGCAGGTCGCCCAGCACGTCGGCGGCCTCGTCGGGCGCCATCTCCTCGAGGATGTCGGCGGCGCGCTCCTCCGGCAGGGCCGAGATCAGGTCGACCTGCGTCTCGGGCGAGAGCTCCTCCAGCGTGTCAGCGGCGGTCTCGTCGTCGAGCGCCTGGATCAGCTCGGCGCCGCGCTCGGTCGTAAGCGAGTCGATCAGGTGGGCGATCTCGACCGGGTGGAGCTTCGCCACGCGCTCGTGGGGCACGCGCAACTGGACGGCAGGCGCGTCGCTGGCGAAGTGCTCGACGTCGGCCCAGTCGATAAAGGTCGGCCGCAGCTCGGCGCGCAGCACGTTGGCGGCGAACTGTACCGGCCGGTCGAGCCCGACGCGGCGGATCGCGCTCTGCGCCGAGATGTCCGCGCCCACCAGCAGGTAGCGCTCCCCCACGCGCGTGATCACCAGGTCGTTGGTCTTGACGATCCGGCGGCCGTTGACGTCCACGAGCTGCTTGTCGACGAGGTGGCGGTACATCAGCACCTCGCCTGGTCGGAGCTGGAACCGCTGGAGGCTGAGGCGGGCGCTGCGCAGCCGGACGCCCGCCTCGCCGATCTCCTGAATCTGCTCGCTCGGCACGAAGATCTGGCCGTGGCCGGGCACCACCGCTACCATGCCGGTGATCGGCGGGTACTTCTCGCCGCTGACGCGCACGATGAAATCCTGCACCCGCGCGATCACCTCGACCGAGGGCGCGAAGACCGGCTTGTGACGCAGTTGCGTCAGATACAGCAGCGGCATCGCGCCACCTCCGCGGGAGCCCGCCTCGCCCCCGGTCGCCCGACCCGTCATCCGCCTACCCCGCCACCAAGCCGAACCGCTGCAGAAGCGTGAGCCCGATCATCGCGGCCGAGAGCACCACGACCAGCACAACTGTCCCCCAAGCGATCACGTTGTAGAGCGGCCCGTTGGTATAGCGTCCCATGATCGAGCGGTCGTTGACCAGCGTGAGGATCGAGATCAGCACCACGGGCAGGAGCAGGCCGTTGATCACCTGGATCTGGAGCAGGAGGTCGATGATGGGCAGGTCGGGCAGGATCGCCACGGCCGCGCCGATGGCGATCAAACCGCTGAAGATCGAGTGGAAGACCGGCGCCTCGCGGAACGAGCGCGACACGCCCCGCTCGAAGCCGAACGCCTCGCTGAGTGAGTAGGCGGTCGAAAGCGGCAGCACCGCCGCCGCCAGCACACACGCCCCGAACAACCCGGCCGCGAACAGGTACTTCGCACCGGGGCCGACCAGCGGCGCCAGCGCCTCCGCGGCGTCGGCGGCCGTCTCGATCTGGATGCCGCGCGGGTTGAGCTGGGCGGCGGTCGCCACGATAATGAAGAACGAGATCAGGCTGCCGAACACCGCGCCGACGAACACGTCGAGCCGCTCGAGCGGGTAGTCGCGCATGGTCACGCCCTTCTCCGCCACCGCCGACTGTACATAGATCTGCATGTAAGGCGTAATCGTGGTGCCCACGGTGGCGATGAAGGTGCTTAGATACCCGACGTCCCACTGGAGCGAGGGGGTGATCAGGCTGCGGCCGACCTCGCGCCAGTCCGGTTCAGCCATGAACGCCGCGACCGGATAAGCGAGGAAGATGGCGGCCAGCCCCAGGAAGACCACCTCCACGCGCTTGTAACTGCCCTTGATCACGAGCCACCAGACGCCGAAGGCGACCACGGGCACGCCGAGCAGGCGCGGGATGCCGAAGAGCTCGAGTGCGGCGCCAGCGCCGACGAACTCGGAGACGGTCGTGGCGCCGTTGGCGACGAGCAGCGCGAGCATGACGAAGGCGGTGCGGCGGATGCCGAAGTTCTCGCGGATCAGGTCGGCCAGGCCCTTGCCGGTGGCGGCGCCCATGCGGGCGCACATCTCCTGGACCAGCGCTAGGCTGACCGTGATGAGCGCGAACATCCAGAGGAGTCGGTAGCCGTAGCTGGCGCCGACGGTCGAGAAGGTGGCGATACCGCCGGCGTCGTTACCCGCCGCGGCCGCGATCACCCCCGGCCCGACGACCGCGAGGAAGGCCATGATGGCGCTGCGGCGGGCGCGGCGCGGTGTGGCCTGCGGCGACCCGGCCTGTGGCGGCCCAGTGGCCGCGCCCACCTTCAGGGGGCGCGGCGCGTCTGTCTCGAGGGTGTCCCGAACGTTCGCCATCGTTCGCCATCCTGGGCCTCCGGGTGATCAACTAAAGAGGCGCGGCACGCGCCGCCGCCACGAATCGGGCAGCAGCAACTCCAGCGCATCGTCGACGGTGATGATGCCAAGCAGCCGCCGACGCTCGTCCACCACCGGCAGCGCCATCAAATTGTACTCCGCGATCAGGCGGGCCGCCTTCTTGTTGTCCTCCTCTGGCCCGATCGCGAGGTAGTCGGCCACCATGATCGACTCGATCGGCGCCTCGCTCTCGGCCAGGATCAGGTCGCGCAGCGACACCACCCCCAGCAACTCGGGATCCTCGAGCGAGCGTACCACGTAGACGTAGTAGATGAGATCCGGCTTGACCGCGAGCTCGCGCATGAGGCGGATCGCCTCCCCGGCGGTGATGCCGGCCGGCACCGCCACCAGGTCGTTGGTCATCGCGCCGCCGGCGGTGTGGTCCGGGTAGGCCATCAGCTCCCGGACCTCCTCTGACTCCTCGACGTCCATGCGCTCGAGCAGGTCCTCGGCGGTCGCCTCGGGCAGATCGCCCAGCAGGTCGGCTGCGTCGTCGGGCGCCGTCTCCTCGAGGATGTCGGCCGCGCGCTCCTCGTCGAGCGTCTCGACGATATCCGCCTGGCGCTCCGGGGTCTTCTCCTCGAGGGTATCGGCGGCGGTGGCGTCGTCGAGCGAGTCGACGATCTCGGCGCCCTCGCGGTAGGAGAGCGAGTCGACGAGCTTGGCGATCTCGACCGGGTGGAGGTCGGCCAGGCGCTCGTGCGAGAGGTCGAGCTGCACCTCGGTGTTGGCGGCAAGGTACTCGACCTGCGACCAGTCGAGCATCTCCGTCTCGCTCCAACCGCCGAGCACGCCGCCGGGTAGCAGCCGGCGCAGCAGGCCGCGCAGATCGACGTCCGCCGCCACCAGGCGGTAGGCGTCGTCCTCGCGCGCGATCACCAGGTCGTTCACGCGCACGACCTTGCGCTCGGCCAATGAGATCACGCTCTTGTCGAGCACCTCTTTCTCGAGGAGCACCTCGCCGTCGCGCCGGGCGAACTCAGCCATGCCGCCCGTACCGGCCAGGCCAGCCTCGGGCCGCAGCTGCACGGCGTCGTCGGCGAGCGTGACCGCGTCGATCGGCACGAAGACGTCGTGGCGGTCCCAGCGCGCGAGCAGGCCGACCACGCGCGGGTGCGGCTCGTCGTCCATGCGCACGACGAGGTCGCGCACGGTCGCCACGCGCTCGCCCGAGGGGTCGAGCAGCGGGCGCCCGGTGAGCTGGGAGACCAGAAGCGGCTGTTCCACGTTCCTCAGCGCCTCGCCTGCGGCGCGATCAGCCTCCTTGGAGCCGGCGCGAGCGGCCGACCCGTCGTGTTCATTATAGCCGCCCGATCGCCGGGGGCGACCGCGCGTTTGGCGCGGGTGGGCACATCGGCGCGGGTCGGCAACCGGCTATAACCGGCTATAATAGGCGCGGGCGAAGGGGTACGGACACGTGGCTACACCGCGCATCCTGGTTGTCGACGACGAAAAGCACATTGTCGAGCTCTTGAAGCTCTATCTGACGAAGGAAGGCTACGAGGTCGAGGCGGCCCACTCGGGGCAGGAGGCGATCGATAAGGCGAAGGCCCGCAAGCCGGACCTGGTGGTGCTCGATCTGATGCTGCCCGACCTCGACGGCTTCGAGGTGTGCCGGCAGCTCCGGGGCAAGAGCGACGTCCCGATCATCATGCTGACCGCCCGCGACGACGACGTGGACAAGATCGTGGGCCTCGAGCTGGGCGCCGACGACTACCTGACCAAGCCGTTCAACCCACGCGAGTTGCTGGCGCGCGCCAAGGCGGTGCTGCGGCGTTACCGCGCCGAGCCGGCCAACGAGGACGTGATCCACGTCGGGGATGTCACGATCGACCGGGCCCGGCGCGAGGTGACGATCGCGGGTCGGCCGGTCGAGATGCGGGCGAAGGAGTTCGACCTGCTGACGGCGTTCGCCCGCAACGTCGGGGTGGTGATGGGGCGCGACAAGCTCCTCAACACCGTCTGGGGCTACGACTACTACGGCGACACCCGCACGATTGATGTGCACGTGACCTGGCTGCGCGACAAGCTCGAGGGGAGCCAGGTGCAGATCCAGACGGTGTGGGGCGTCGGCTACAAGCTCGTGGCCTCGGAGACGCCGCACCCGCCCGCGGGTAGCCGGACCGGACGGCGCTCATGAGGCGGAACCTGGCCCCGCCATCGATCCGCTGGCCCGACTTCCTTGACAGCCTGCCGCGGCGGATCGCGCTTTCCCACGCGCTCGCCATGGGGATCAGTCTGCTGCTGGCCGGCGTCTTCTTCGTCTATTTCTACCTCAACGACTATCAGGAGCAGTTGGTCGCCAACCAGCTCGCGAACAATGCGCGTTTCTTCATCGTCGGCGTTCGGGCGTTGCGCAGCGGTGACCCGGACCTCGCGACGTTGCGCTCCTGGGTCAGCGAATTGGACCCACGCGGGACCGGCATGCGGGCGCTGCTCACCGACTACCTCGGCACTGTCATCCTGGACACGGGCGATTCGTTCGCAGGCGAGATCCCGGAGGTGACGCTGCGCGCCCCACGGATCGTGATGCGGCAGGTGCCGGACGATATCCCCATGGGGTATTTTGGTCGGCTGCGGGCTTCCAACGGGATGGATTACTACTACGTGTCGTTGCTCCTCTACCCCGACCGCGCCGGCCGTCCGGTGCCCGGCAGCCGGGCCATCGTCGTCGCGGTGCCCCAGCAGAGCCTGCTCGATGGTCTCCTCGAGATCGCGCCGTCGCTGGCCCTGGCCGGGGCGTTCTCGGTCCTGTTCAGCGCGCCGCTCATCATCTGGATGTCGAAGTCGATCTCGCGGCCGATCCGCCGCATGACGCGCGCCTCGGTCGCGATGGCGCGTGGCAACTACGACCAGCAG
>JBHOQZ010000441.1:0-7300 GCA_042408635.1 Chloroflexota bacterium | reverse complement strand
CCTCCACCAGCACGAGCAGGGAGAGCGGCTCGTCGGCCGCCCCGCCGACGATCGGGCGAGCGGTGAAGGTGGTGACGGGCTTGCCGTCCTCGAACACCTCGAGCCGGTCGGCCGGCAGGTCGCGCACGGGCATCTGCTTGTTATCGAGCACGCTCACCAGCGCCGCCACCTGGGGAAAGCGCCGGCTCTCGATGTTGCGGATGTTGACCATGAAGCCGTTGGCGGCGGCGGTGCGCGTGTAGCCGGCGATGCCGCCCTGCGGCCAGGCGAGCATGCGCTGCTCGGTGTCGTTCACGCCGCGGAAGACCGTGCCCACGGTGATGTAGAGCGTCACCGGGTCGTCGGTGGTGTTCTCGAGGACGAGCGTGCCCTCGCCCTCGTAGTTCTCGGTGATGGCGTGGAAGTCGTTGACGCTCGCCTTGATCGCGCCCGACTGCACCGCCTCGATCAGGGTCGGCGCATCGGTCGGCTTCTCAGGCATGGGGGCGCGCAGCCCCTGGCGGACGATCTCCTCGGCCAGGTCGCGCGGCCGGTTCGTGTTGTACCAGCGGTTGTCGCGCAGGTACCAGATCGCGAGCTGCGTCTGGTAGGATTGTTTGCGCACCAGGCCGCGGGCGACGGAGTAGGCGAAGGTGCGCAGGACATTGTCGCCGGGGCGGTGATCGGTCGGTTCGAGGTAATTGCCGGGGAAGTGGCGCTCCTTGTCCAGGCAGTAGCCGCGGATTGTGACGTTGAGCGTGCCGCGCGCGGGCACGGTGTAGCGGCGGTTACCGAAGACCGAGAGCGGCGCCGCCTCGACCTCGGTCGGGTCCGGCAGCGCGGCGCCGACCAGGCCCGCCAGCAACGGCAGGAGCAGGAGCGCCAGGCAGCAGCGGCGAATGGTGGCGCTGATCGACATCGGTGTTGCCGTCCTGGTCACAATTCGACGGGGGAGAGCCCCGGCGCCCCACGCGGCGGGAGGGCTCAGGCTCCACTATAGCCAGGGTGCAACACCGCGAAAATAGGAAACTCGTCCTAGCGCCGGAGGACCCGTCCTGGCCGGGCGCCCGTGTGGACGCCCTCGTCGATCACCACCTCGCCGTTCACCACCACATACGGGATGCCGTCAGGGAAGCGGTACGGCTCGTCGAAGGTGGCGCGGTCGGCCACGGTGGCCGGGTCGAAGACGACCAGGTCGGCCCAGTAGCCCAGCTTGATCTCGGAGCGGTCGCGCAGGCCGAGCTGCCGCGCCGGCAGCGCCGTCATCTTGCGCACCGCCAGTTCGAGCGGGAGCAGGCGCCGCTCACGCACGTACTCGCCCAAAACGCGGGGGAACGTGCCATAGGAGCGCGGGTGGGTGCGGCCCTGCCCGAGCACCCCCTCGGGGCAGAGCGCATTGCCGTCCGAGGCGACCATCACGTCAGGGGTCTGCATGATCCGGACGACGTCCTCATCGCTCATGACATGGCAGACGAGGCTGGCGCCGCCGCGCTCGGCCAGCCGCATCGCGGCCAGCACCGGATCGAGCCCCATGTCGTCGGCCGCCTGCGCCAGCGTCCAGCCGTTGTACTTGGGGTTGGCCGGGCAGAGCCCGATCTGGAGGCAGTCCGGCCCGCCGCGCCGCTCGTAGAGGTTGCGGCCGATCTCGTGGACGAGCCGGTCGCGCAGCTCCGGATCGCGCAGGCGCTGGACGAGCCGCGCGTTGCCGCCCTCGAGCGCCCAGCGCGGGATGAGCGAGCCGGTGATGCTGCTGCCGGAGGCGGTGTAGGGGTACTGGTCGGCCCAGACGTCGATCCCCTCCTCGCGGGCCGACTCGATCAGCCCGAGCGCCTCCCCGGATCGCCCCCAGACGGGCGGCCCGAGCAGCTTGAGGTGCGAGACCTGGACGCGGCAGCGGGCCCGCCGGCCGATCTCGATCGCCTCAGCGATGGCGTTGAGCACGCCGACGGAGTAATTGCTCTCGTCACGGATGTGGCTGGTATAGACCTTGTCGTGGTCGCGCAGCACATCACCCAGCGCCGCGACCTCGTCAGTAGTGGCAAAGGAGCCCGGGGCGTAGTAGAGGCCGGTCGACATGCCGATCGCGCCCTCGTCGAGCGCGCGGGTCAGCACCGCCTGCATCTGGCGCAGCTCCGCCTCGGTCGGTGCACGGTCGGCCATGCCCAGCACATTCATGCGCACTGTCCCGTGGCCGACGAGCGCGGCGGTGTTGATGCTGATCCCCTGGTCCTCCAGCTTGTGGAGGTAGTCGCCCATCGTCTCCCAGTCGATGGTGACCGCGTCGCTCAGCCAGATAACGCGGTCGCCCAGCGCCTGGCGGGCGTAGCCGCCGAGCGGCGCGGCCGAGCTGCCGCAGTTGCCGGTCACCTCGAGCGTGACGCCCTGGCGCACCTTGCTCTCGGCCCGTGGATCGATGAGCAGCGTCAGGTCCGAATGGGTGTGGATGTCGATGAAGCCCGGCGCGACCGCCCGGCCGGCGGCGCCGATGACGCGCCCCGCCTCGGCGGCCGAGAGGTCGCCGATCGCCGCGATCCGCCCGGCGCGCACGCCGACGTCGGCCGGGTAGGGCGGGCCGCCGCTGCCGTCGTACACCTGGCCGCTGCGGATCACCAGATCGAAGCCGGATTCGCTCACGCTCCCCCTCCGCCGATTGTCCCGTCGCGCGCCCACCGCGTGGCAACGCGCCGCGCCGCGCATCCTACGCCAGCCGGGATCGGCGGGCAACTCGACCGCAGCCGCCCGGGCGCCGGACCACACCCCCGACGCGGGAGGGCCCTGCTTCGGCTGGCGGGCGAGGTTCCGGACCTAGAGCGGCTGCCGGGCCACGTCCCCGTCGTGGGAGGACCGCGCTCCGAGCCGCCTCTGCCCGCCGAGTTGGTCACGCGCCCGAGTCCGGGGTCTCGGAGGCGTGCTCGCCCCGGGGATGGCGGTGGCGGTGGCGCTCGCGGAATCGGCGCACCTTCACGAGGTTGCCGCAGCTCGTGCTGTCGCAGAAGCGCCGCGTGCGGCTGCGACTCGTGTCGTAGAACGCCCAGCGGCAGTCCGCGTTGTCGCAGGTGTGCAGCCGGGTCGGGTCGTGCTCGGTGAGCAGGTGGGCGAACGCGTGCGCGATCTCCGCCAGCACCCAGGCCCAGTCGCGCGTCAGCGGCTCGGCCACCAGGCGGTAGCCGCCGTCGGCGCACACCAGCACCCGGCGGACGGGCGCCGCCGCCAGCACCGCGTTGAGCCCTGCCAGGTCCGCCGCCGCCGGCTCACCCCCGGCCGCGATGGCGTCCACGACGCGCCCGAGCAGGCGGCGCAACCCGGCCAGGCGCGACCGCGCTGCCTCGTCGTAGGGGCCCGGTGCCCCGAGCCCCCAGCGCGCGAGAAACTCGGCGACCCAGGCCGGATCGGCCAGGCGATCGGTGCCGGTGCCCGGTCCCAGATAGCCCGTGCGATCGCTGTTGACCAGGTCCAGCGCCGCGTTCTCCATGCGTAACGCCCTAAAAAATCTTGACCGTTACTCGGCCGGCTACTATTCTACTACTGTAACGACCAATACTCTAAACTATGGTTACCACACTCCCGAGGCCGCCGGGCTGCCGAGCGGTCCGGTGGGAACCAGGAGGACTCCCATGGATCCGAGTCGCTGTACCGCGTGGTTCGACGAGTACGATCTCCATCGCTGGGAGCTCGAGCGGCAGGCAGCCCATGAGCGGCTGCTGAACCGGGCGCGCCGCGCGCGGGCCGGCCGGGCGGGTCAGGCCAGTCGGCTGGCCCTGCTCCAGCTCCTGCTGCTGCACCTCGTCCCGTGACCAGGAGAAGAAGACCCTGGAACTCGTCTTGCCGCTGGTGCTGCTGGTGCTGCTGAACGTCGCCGCCTGCCGCTGGGGCACCGACAGCGCCTCGACGCCGCCGCGCGATGGGCAGGTACGCGCTCAGCGTCAGCTCTGATGCCCCGCCACCGGACGCCGGCGCGGAGTCGGTGGGCGGCAGCCCTCGGCAGGCGCCGACGGGTCCGGTAGGCGGTACGTCGTCCCCCGGCAGGAGCCGGCCGGGTGCCGGCATGGAGGAGATCGACGCGCGGGCCGTCGGCTCCCGGCCGCCCTACCCCCGCGTGCGTTCGAGGGGCGGGCGGGCGTGCTTGGCGTCGTACATCGCCATGTCGGCGTAGCGCAGCAGCGATTCGGGGTCGTGGCCGTGCTCGGGGTAGGCAGCCGCGCCGATGCTGGCGCCGATCTGGATCGGTCGGCCGCCCCCGGCGGCGGGGAGGAACGGCCGGCTCAGCGCCTCGGTGATGCGGTTGCGCACGATGGCGCCGCCCTCAAGCCCCGTGGCGGGCAGCAGCACCGAGAACTCGTCGCCGCCGAGGCGCGCGACCGTGTCGCTCTCGCGCAGCGCCATGCGGAGCCGCGCGCCGACCTCGCGCAGCACCTCGTCGCCGGCCTGGTGGCCGAGCGTGTCGTTGACCGCCTTGAAGCCATCGAGGTCGAGCACGAGCAGCGTGAGCTGGCGGCCGTCGCGGGCAGCCTGGGCGATCGCGCGCTCGATGCGCTCGTAGAGCAGGCGCCGGTTGGGCAGCTCGGTGAGCGGATCGTAGAGGGCGAGCTGCCGCAGCCGATCCTCCGCCTGGCGGCGCTCGGTGATGTCGTGGAGCAGCACGACGTAGCCGATGGAGTCGCCGCCGCGCTGGCGGGCGGCGGGGTGGGGGAGGCGCGAGAGGCGCACCTCGTAGCTGCGGGGGTCGCCCTGCACCACCCGCGCCAGCTCGCGCTGCCAATCGTCGGGGCCGTTGGCCGCCAGGCCGGCGAACGCCTCGCCGAGCACGGCCTCGGCCGGCTGGCCGATGACGCTGTCGGCCCGGTTGCCCACGATCGCCACGGCCGCGGGGTTGAGGTCGACGACGCGGCCCTGGGGATCGAGCACCACGACGCCGTCGCGCATCGCCTCGACCACCGCCTCGCGTGCCACGGGGATCAGGTCGAGGAAACGGTAGCGGAAGACGGCGTAGCCGACGACCAGCGTGCCGAGCGCGAGCGCCGGGGGCGTCAGATCGAGCCGGCCCAGCGGGTTGAGCCCGGAGATTGACAGCGCGTTCGCCAGCCACACCGCCACCGTCCCGATCGTGATCGCGCGCGCCTGATCGCCGTAGAGGTGCGGCGCGCGGCTGGCGGCCCAGAGCATCAGGACGGTGCCCGCCAGCATGGCGAGATAGGAATAGGTCGCGTGGACCCAGAACCAGGTGCCGTGCTCGACCGCGAGGGTGGGCACAGGGCCCGCCGTGTCGAGCGCGACCGAGCGCCAGATCAGCCCCAGCCCGGCGTCGGTGAGGACGAGGCCGAGCGTGATCGCGGGCACGATCGCGAGCGGCAGCGCCCGCCAGCCCTCGACCAGCCGACCGCGGCCGGTGAAGCGCAGCGCAAAGAGGAGCCAGGCCACCGGCACCGTGACGATGCCGATGTACTCGATCCGGGCCCAGAGCAGCTTGGCCCCGAGGTCGACGCTGGCGACCTCGAGCGAGTTGCAAAGCGCCCACTCGGCCGTGCCGATCGCCAGCAGGGCGAAGGTGGTGCCCACCGGGAAGACCCCGATGCCGGGACCGGCGCCCGGCCGGCGCCCAGCGCGGTAGCGCCAGGCGACGAGCGCCAGGGCCGTCGCGAGCACGGCTCCGATCAGCGACGGCACGAAGTAGGGCGCGAAGGACCAGCTCATCGGCTCAATCCCCACCACGCGCAAGCGGGCGAGACCCTGGGCGGTGGCCCGCCCGACCGGCCGCCCGGCGTGATTGCCCCCGGCCGCCCGGTGCCGTCCTAATTACCGACGAGTATAACCTGTCGTGTGCCGATCTGCGTGAGCCGCGCGCTTTTGACTCTGTCGTTCGGAGATCGTCGAGCGGCGGGCACCGGCCTACCGTCGGGGTGTCGAGTGGTCAGTGGCCCGGCAGCCCACGCGGTCGGCAGACGGCGCTTGGGCGCGCTCTCCGCCGCCCCTACGGCACCGTGCCGGCGGCCGCCCCGGTGCCCGAGGCGGTGGTCTGCGCCGGCCGGGTGATCGGCAGCGTGAATCGGAAGGTGGTGCCGCGCCCGACCGTGCTCTCCACCTCGATCGTGCCGCCGTGCTGCTCGACCAGCGCCCGGGCGATCGCCAGTCCAAGGCCCGTCCCACCGACCTCCTCGCTCGAGCGGTTGCGCACCGGTTGAACTTGGTGAAGAGCTGTGCCTGCTCCTCGACCGCCATCCCGACGCCGGTATCGCTGACCGCCACGCGCACGTAGCCATCGGCGCGCCCGGCTGTGGCCGCGATCCGGCCGCCCACGGGCGTGTCCTTGTGCGCGTTCGAGAGCAGGTTGGTGACGATCTGGACGACGCGGTCGGCGTCCGCCTCGACGGTCGGCAGCCCTGGCTCGACGTCGAGGCCGAGCTGCTGCCCCTTCGCCTCGAGCTGGGGTCGCAGCGACGCCGCGACCTCGGCCAGCACCGCGCCGACGTCGACCGGCCCGAGCGACAGATCGAGCTTGCCCGCCTCGATCCGCGAGACGTCGAGCAGGTCGTCGATGAGCGCGACCAGCCACTCGGAGTTGAGGCGCACGATCTCGAGGAACTCCTGCTGCTCGGGGTTGAGATCACCGACCGCACCCTCGCGCAGCAGATCGACGTAGCCCTTGATCGAGGTGAGGGGCGTGCGCAGTTCGTGCGAGACGAGGGAGACGAACTCCGTCTTCATCCGGTCGACGGCGCGCTTGTGGGTGACGTCCCGGGAGACGTAGAGGCGGCCGAGGAAGCTGACGCCGGCGCTGTGCACCGGCGCCGAGAACAGGGCCAGCTCGCGCTCGGCCGGCCAGCGGGTGGCGACCACCTCGACCAGCGTCCGGTTCGAACCCGCGCTCGTCCGAGCGACCAGGTCGACGAAGGCATCGGGATCGGCGAACGTGCGCGCCATGCGGGTGCGCAGGGCGCTAACCGGCTGGCCGGTGACATCGGCGCCGGCACGCGACAGCCCGAGCAGCGGACCGGTTTGGGCGTTCATGAGAGTGAGGCGGCCATCTGGCTCGAAGAAGAGGATCGCCTCGTCGATCGCCTCGAGCAGGCCGGTGGCGAGCGCACGCTGCCGCTCGGACTCGCTGTAGAGCGTCGAGAGCTCCTGCGCCCACGGCTCCAGGCCGGCCATGGCACCGCGCAGGTGGGTGGCCATCGCCGCGAAGTCGCGCGCCAGATCCTCGAACTCGTCGCCGCTGCGCACCTCCGGTACCGGCGTGTTGAGGTCGCCCGCCGCCACCGCGCGCGGCGCGCGGCGCAGCGCGAGGATCGGCGCGATCACCCAGTCGGCGGCCGCCAGGCCGACG
>JBHOQZ010000429.1:0-4954 GCA_042408635.1 Chloroflexota bacterium | reverse complement strand
CCGACCGCGACGGTCGAGAGCACGGCCACCCCGCAGACCTCGCCCACCGCGCCGGTGACCCCGACCGTCGCCGCGACCGCGACCGCCACGCCCCAGGCCACCGCGACCGTGACCGCGACCGCGACGGTGGAGGCGACGGCGACCCCCGCCACACCGACCGCCACGGCGACCCCGACCGGCACACCGCCCGTGCCGCCACCGCCGCCCTCGCTTGGCACCGATCCGGCGGCCGCCGCCCCGTTCCGCCTCTACGTCCCGCTCGCCTACCGCGCGGCCGGCTCGTGGGACACCGGCGTGCAGGTGCAGAACGTGGGCGGCGGCGACGTCAATGTGTATATCTCGTTCTACCAGCAGGGATCGCTCGTGCTGACCGAGCCGGCGGCGACGATCGCGGCCGGGGCCTCGCGCACCTACTACCTGCCGGCAGTCAACGGCCTCGCCAACGGGTTCTCGGGCTCGGTCATCGTCGGTGCCAGCGGGCCGGTCGCCGCGGTGGTCAACTGGACCAACTACAACGTCAACGGGACGGGTCGCTCGAGCACGACGTCGTACAACGCCATCGCGGCCGGCCAGACCGGCACGACGGTGGCGGTACCGGGGCTGCGCTGGACCAACATCGTCCAGATCCAGAATCCGGGCGGCCAGACCGCGACGGCCCGGCTGACGACCTACAATGTCGGCGGCATCCCGACGGGCTCGCAGGAGTTCCAGATCGGCGCCTATCAGTCGTTGCCGGTCGACCTCGGCTTTGCCCGGTCGGAGCAGGGCGGCAGCGCCGTGAGCGCGGTCGTTGCGAGCCTGGGGGACAATCCCCAGCCGCTGGCCGTCCTCGCCTGGGGCGAGATCCAGAGCCCGGCCGGCGTGCCGATGTCGGTCAGCTTCACGGGAATTACCAAGAGCGCCCCCAACCTGCTGGCGCCGCTCCTCATGCGCCGGCCAACCGGCTGGGCGACCGAGATGGCGATCCAGAACCTGGGTCAGCAAACGGCGCAGGTGACGATCCAGTACTTCGACACGAGCGGGCAGCCGGTGCCGGGCGCGAGCGAAAACGTCTTCATCCCGGCGAACGGTCTGCACCTCGCGCGCCAGGCCGACATCGCGGCGCTGCCGACTGACTTCGTCGGCTCGGCGGTCGTCTCGGCTGCGAACGGCCAGCCGCTGGCGCTCAGCGTCGTCCAGTTGAACATGAATCTCAACCAGGCGACGAGCTACGTGGGCGTGGAGCGGAGCGCGGCCAACGTGACCCTGTTCGCGCCGCTAGTGATGAAGGCGAACAACGGCTGGGACACCGGCGTGCAGGTGCAGAACGTGAGCAACGTGCCGACGACAGTCACCGTGACCTACTATCCGCGCGACAGCTTCACGCCCGTGAGCACCCAGACGCAGGTGGTGCAGCCGAACTCGCCCTACACTTTCTTCACGCCCGATGCGCCCGGCCTGCCGGCCACGTTCGTCGGCTCGGCAGTGCTGAACGCGACCGGCGGTGCGCAAATCGTCGGCGTGGTCAACGAGGTGAACTACCTCATCGGCAACGGCGGCGACAACTCGCTCACGTACAGCCTCGTGGGCGGCGAGTGACGAGTCGGGGGGCCGACAGGGGCGTGGGCCCCCCAACCCCCCAATGCTGGGGGCCGGGGGGTTGAAGGAGGATTCCTCGACCTTCCGGCGGATAGCTTTGTGAGACAAAGGACTTGACAGGTGCGAGGTGTGCGGGTAGGATTGCCGCTATGACTGCGCCGACGCCGCTTCGCCCGCTCCCGCCCGAGCCGCAGGCCATCCACCTGCGCGCGCTCGACAATCTGCGCTACATCCGCGAGACGATGGAGATCGCGGCGGCGTTTACCGCCGTGCCGGGTTGGGGCACCGCGCTGGTTGGGCTAAGCGCGCTCGTCGCGGCGGTCATGGCCGCCGCCCAGCCGACCCCTGAGGGCTGGCTGGCCGTCTGGCTCGGGGAGGCGGTCGTCGCCCTGGCGCTGGCCGGCTCGGCGATGGAGCGCAAGGCGCGCGCCGCCCACGGTTCGCTCTTTCGCGGGCCGGGCCGCAAGTTCCTGCTCAGCTTCACGCCGCCCCTCCTGGTGGGCGCACTTCTCACGGCCGTACTCGTCAACGCGGGGTTGCTCGCCCTGCTCCCGGGCGTCTGGCTGTTGCTCTACGGCACCGGGATCGTGACCGGTGGCGCCTTCTCGGTGCGGATCGTGCCGGTGATGGGGCTGTGCTTCATGGCGCTGGGTGGCGTCGTGCTCTGGCTGCCGCCGGCCTGGGGCAACGTCGGGATGGCGCTCGGCTTCGGCGGCCTGCACCTGCTGTTCGGCGGCATCATCGCGAGGCGCTACGGTGGCTGACCTGGGTGCGCGGGCGCGGCGAGACCGGTCGGCGCCCGAGTTGCGACCGGTGGAGGGCGAGGGGCCGCTCGAGTTCGACCGCCTCATCCACGAGCGGTTGCGGCTGGGCATCGTCAGCGCGCTGGCGGTCAACGACTCGCTCTCGTTCAACGACCTCAAGCGCCTGCTCAAGACGACCGACGGCAACCTGAGCGTCCACGCGCGGCGGCTGGAGGAGGCCGGCTACCTCACCTGCAGCAAGTCCTTCGACGGGCGCACACCCAGGACGGAGTACCGCCTGACCGAGACGGGCCGCTCGGCGCTCGAACGCTACCTCGACCACATGGAGGCGCTGATCCGGGCGACACGCGGGCGCTAGCGCCTCTTTTTTGTGCCCATCTACTTTGCGGCATAAAGTAGCCGCGCGAGGAGGACTCGATGCACGTCGCGATCATCACCGACGGCAACGGCCGCTGGGCGACCGCCCGCGGTCTGCCGCGCGCCGCCGGCCACCAGGCCGGCGCGCAGAACGCCCGGCGGCTGATCGAGGTGGCGCCGCGCCTGGGCATCACCACGCTCACGTTCTACGGCTTCTCGTCGGACAACTGGCAGCGGCCGCCGCGCGAGGTCGCGGCGCTGATGCGCCTCTTCCGTGAATACCTGCTCAAGGAGACAGCCACCTGCGTCGAGAACGGCGTGACGGTCGACGTGATCGGCCGGCGCGATCGGCTGCCGCGCGCCCTGGTGCGACTGATCGAGCACGCCGAGCGGGCCACGGCGGGCGGGCGCAATCTCCACCTGCGCGTCGCGCTCGACTACTCGGCGCGCGACGCGATCGTGCGCGCCGCCGCGCTGGCGGCCCAGCGCGGGTGCACCGAGCTGTCGCGGGCCGAGTTCGTCTGCCTGCTCGGGGCGGTGGACCACGCGGGCACCCCCGCGCTCGACGTCGACCTGCTGATCCGCACCGGCGGCGAGCAGCGCCTGAGCGATTTCCTGCTGTTCGAGTGCGCCTACGCCGAGCTCTTCTTCAGCCCGAAGCTGTTCCCTGACTTCGACGAAGCTGAGCTGGCGGCGGCGGTCGAGGCGTTCGCCCGGCGTGAGCGGCGCTTCGGTGCCCTGCCGGGTCTGGTAGCTGGCGGATGACCAACACCCCGAACCCGGCCAACCTGGGCGCGCTGCGCGAGCCTCCCCAGGCGGCCGCCCAGGCGCGGGAGCTGACGCCGGCCGAGGCCGCGACCACGCGGTTGGGCGTCGGGATCCTCCTCGGTGCGCTGGTCCTCGGCGCGCTCGGCGATGGGTTGCTGCGCGCGTTTCCGTGGGGCCTCAACCTGTTCCTCTGGATCGCCGCGATCTGCCTCGGGCTCGACCTGCTCGCGCGCTGGGGCGGGCGCGGCTGGCCGGTCTACCGCCGCTGGCCGCTCGTCGCGGCTATCCTGGTCGCGGTCGGTTTCGCCTGGCGCGACTCGGTCACGCTCAAGCTGATAGATCTGCTGGCGGTGCTCGCCCTGCTGCCGCTGGTCGCGCTCCCGACGTCGCTGCGCCCGTGGCGCCTCGCGCTCACCGACTGGCTGGTCGCGGGCGTGCTGGCCGGTCTGAGCGCGGCTTTCGGCGCGTTCCTGCTCCTGCTGGGCGATGTGCGCTGGTGGGCGCTGGCGCGCGAGGAGACAGCGGGGCGGGCGCTCGCGGTCGTGCGCGGGCTGGCGCTCGGCTTCCCGCTCGTCCTGATCTTCGGCGGGCTCTTCGCGGCGGCCGACGCCGCCTTCGCTGGCATCCTCACCTCGATCCTGCGCATCGACCTGGCCGAGCTCGCCGGGCACGCCATGCTCACCCTGTTTCTCGCCTGGGGCCTGGCCGGGGCCTATCGCCTGGCGCTGATCGGGGAGGCGCCCGCAATTGGCGCGGTGCGGCCGGCCGGCTCCATGGCGCTCGGCGTGGTCGAGGTGGGGGTGGTGCTCGGGCTGCTGGACGCGCTGTTCCTGGGGTTCGTGCTCGTGCAGCTCCGCTACTTCTTCGGCGGCGCCGCATTGGTTGAAGCGACGGTCAACCTCACCTACGCGGAGTACGCGCGGCGCGGCTTCTTCGAGCTGGTGACGGTGTCGGTGCTGGTGCTGGCGCTCCTGCTCCTGCTCCACTGGCTGCTCCGGCCCGACGACGCGCGCGCCGAGCGGTTGTTTCGGGCACTGGCCGCGGTGCAGCTCGCGCTGCTGGGCGTGATCATGGTCTCGGCGGTGCAGCGGATGCGGCTCTACCAGGCGGAGTACGGCCTGACCGAGCTGCGGCTCTACACCACGGCGTTCATGGGCTGGATCGCCGTGGTCTGCCTCTGGTTCATGGCGACGGTGCTGCGCGGGCGGCGAGAGCGCTTCGCCATCGGGGCGCTGGGGACCGGCGTCGCGGCGATCCTGTTGCTGCACGCGATCAACCCCGACGAATTGATCGTGCGCGCCAACGCCGAGCGCGCGCTGGCGGGCGCCAGCTTCGACGCCCACTACGCCGCCGGCTTGAGCATGGACGCGGTGCCGGCGCTGGTCGAGGTGGCGCCGCACCTGCCCCCCGAGCCCCGGCAGGTGGTCGACGAGTCGCTGCGCCGGCGGAGGCGCGAGCTCGGGCGCGACGACTGGCGCGCCTGGAGC
>JBHOQZ010000425.1:0-3235 GCA_042408635.1 Chloroflexota bacterium | reverse complement strand
CCCGAGGCGGCGGGTTTCGTGGCGCTGCCCGGCCGCGGCGTCCGCGCCGTGGTCGACGGCCGTGACCTGGCGGTCGGCGGGCCGCGCCTGCTCGACGAGGCCGGCATGACCTTGCCCGACGACCTCGCGGCGCAGGCGGCGCTCTGGGGTGAGCGCGGCCAGAGCGTCGTCTACCTCGTCGAGGGCGACCGGGTGCTGGGGGCGCTGGCGCTGGCCGACGTGATCCGGCCCGAGAGCCGCGAGGCGGTGGCGGCGCTCCAGGCCGCCGGCATCCGTGTGGCGATGCTGACGGGCGACAGCCAGGCGGTGGCGGACTGGGTCGCCGGCGAGCTCGGCATCACCGAGGTCTTCGCGCAGGTGCTGCCCGAGGACAAGAGCGCGCGGGTGCGCGAGCTGCAGCGCAACGGCGCACGCGTCGCCATGGTCGGGGACGGCGTGAACGACGCACCGGCGCTCGCGCAGGCCGACGTCGGCATCGCCATCGGCGCCGGGACGGACGTGGCCGTCGCCTCGGCCGGGATCGTGCTCGTGCGCAACGATCCGCGCGACGTGGTCGCGGTGATCGAGCTCTCCCGCGCCAGCTACCGCAAGATGGTGCAGAATCTCGTCTGGGCGGTCGGCTACAACGCGTTCGCGCTGCCGCTGGCGGCGGGCGTGCTGGCGCCGCTCGGGCTGGTGCTGCCGATGGCGGTCGGCGCGGCCCTGATGTCGCTGAGCACGATCATCGTGGCGTTGAATGCCCAGACGCTGCGGCGGCTTCGGCTACGCCCCGCCGACGGCGCGCGGGCGGCCGCGCCGGTCGGGCAACCCGCCTGATCGGAGGCTGCCCGCCCCGCCCCACCCCGGTGCATCGGGCAGGCGCCTCAGACGCGGGAAACGATGGCCTGGCCGAGGATCCAGAAAATGACGATGCAGACGCCCAGGATCCACATCAGGCGGCGCGGCTCGTGCTTGCGGCCGTTGTCAGTCCAGACCATCAGCGAGACGGTCGTGGCCACCATCACCACCAGCGTGGCGTAGTTGCCCAGCATAAACTTATCGGCCTCGGTGAGGTAGCCGAGGTTCGGCGCGGCATTGAGCAGGTTGAGGTGGAAGAGCATCAGGCCGGTGAGCGCCGCCGTGGTGATAGTGAGCCGCTGGCCCAGCTCCTTGGGTCCGAGCAAGAGCGAGCAGAACGCGATCAGCATGATGAAGAGGGCGGGCAGCAACGTGCGGATGAAAGCGGCGAGCGTCGGCCGCTTGATGTGGATCTGGAAGATGACCCGCGAATAGACCTCGTCGAACCCCAGGTACCGCCGCTCGATCGACTCGGCCCACCAGGGGTTGGTCTGCACCTGCGTGCGCCCGTTGTCCGCGCTCAGTGTGACGGCGTAGGTGCCGCTCCGTGGCACGACCTCCCAGCCGACGATCACCATGTCCGGGTCGATCTGGGTGCGGTTGGCGTCGATCACGTACTCGATCTGGTCGGCCGTCCTTGTCTTGTTCTCCATGATGATGGTTAGATCGTGCTCGTCGAAGGGGAAGCGGCGCAGGTCCGGCACCATGGCAAACGTGCCGCGGACGCGGTACACCTTAACCGTGGGCGTATCTTCGTAGATGTCGACGATCGCCGAGGAGCTGTTGATGAACTCGATCTGTCCGAAATCCCCCGGCTCGTCGCTGCGCAGCGTCAGGTAGAAGTCCATGTGGTAGGTGCCGCTCGCCACTTCGAAGCGCTGGACTGAGAGCACGTAGAAGGCGACGAAGATCCGAAGCTCGCTCTGCTGCTCGCCAGCCCGCCCAGGCCGCCCAGGCGGTACCGTGCCTGCTGTACTGGTGTTCGGCGCCTCAGCGGGAGACGGCGAGCGATTGGCCGCCGACGATGGCTGGGGCGTCATCTGGCCTGCCGATGTCGCACCCCAGGCCGGGGCCGATGTTGGGGCGGGAGTGGTAACGGCCGTCGTGGACGTGGGTTGCCCCCACGGCGCTGCGCGCTCGGCACCGGCCACGATTACTGCCCCGCGGGGTGCGCCGAGGGTCGTTTGGAGCGTTTGCGCCGTTCCACGTTCTGGCAGCAACAGGCAGCACATGAGCGCGCAGAGCGACAGGGCGATCCGGGCGCGCATGCACCTCTCCCAGGCGATCGGACGGGGGTTGCTGCACCTACCCCGCTTGGCGCCCACCCCTCAGCCGATCGCGTCGCCCCGGACGAAGTCGGAGCGGGGCGGGTTGCGCCGCTGCGCATCGGCGGGCAGTGCAGCATCGGGCTGATCATAGCACAGCGCCGGCCGAGAACGGCAGGGGCTGTCACGCAGCAAGTCGGCCGGCGTTCGTGGTCGAGCCAATGCGCGGGCAGTGCGGTCGTTGTGTCGTGGCGGTCAGGTTGCTGTCGGCTCTGGCGGGCGAGCCCCGTGGCGCCTAGTTGCGGCACCGAGCACACCGAATTGCGAGCCGTCACTGTCAGCGCGACGCCGGCCGAACCCCGTGGCGCCTAGTTGCCGCGGATGTGTTCGAGGCAGACCGCGAGCAGGGTCTCAATGTGGGCGTCGTCGAGGGTGTGGTAGACGTTCTTGCCCTCCCGGCGACTGCGGATCAGGCGCAGCGCCCGCAGCACCCGCAGGTGCTGCGACACCGCCGATTCGGAGAGGCCGGTGAGCGCGGCCAGGTCGCAGGTGCACAGCTCCTGGTGCAACAGCGAGTAGACGATCTTGGCGCGGCTCGGGTCGCCCACCGCGCGGAACGTCTCGGCGAGCTGGACGTACTCGCTCTCGGGCAGCAGGCGCGCCCGCGCCCGCGCCACCCCCTCGGGATCAACGCAGGCGACCTCGCAGCGATCCGCCTCGACCGCCATCTCGACCCGCTCCCGTTCGATCGTCTCACCCCGGTCCCGCACTCGCCGCTCCCGCCCCCCGGCTTCGCCCGCGCGCCGCCGCACATCCGCGCGACTGAAACAGTGTATCAACGGGCCGGCGCATCCGCCAGGCCGACCCCGGCACCTCTCTGGGGGGTGGCGTTGGGTGTGAGCCGGTGCGGCGCGGCGCGCCGCGTGCCGCGCCCGGCCCTGCCCACGCTCGGCCGTGCTCCGCCGCGTCGGGCTGGCGCAGATCGTCGCCCAGGTGGCCACCACGGTCGCGGCCAGCGCGAGAGGGGGCGGGGTCAGGCGTCGGCGGCGCCGTCGTCGCCGGGCGTGGCGCCGTTGCGGCCTGGTCGGGCGCCGTTGCCGCCCGGCTTGCCGCGCGCGAGCGTCGAGTCGCCG
>JBHOQZ010000423.1:0-7551 GCA_042408635.1 Chloroflexota bacterium | reverse complement strand
TGATGATCCAGCCGATGCCGGCGCGTAGCTCGGCGCCCTCCTCGAGCTTGAGCGCGAGCGGCAAGAGGCCCAGCACCAGCGCCATGGTCGTCATGATGATCGGGCGCAGCCGGGTAGGGCCGGCCTCGAGGATCGCCTCGTCGCGCGAGAGGCCGCGCTTGCGCAGCGTGTTGGTGTAGTCGACCAGCAGGATGCCGTTCTTGCCGACCAGGCCCATCAGGAAGATGAGGCCGATGATCGAGAGGATGTTGAGCGTCTCGCGCCCGATGGCGAGGCCGGCGAAGGCGCCCACCAGCGAGACCGGCAGCGCGAACATGTTGACGAACGGCAGCGTGATCGACTCGTAGAGCGCCACCAGCAGCATGAAGATCAGCAGGATCGAGAGGCCCAGCGCCGAGAAGAGGTCGCGGAAGCCCTCCTGCTGCGACTGCACCTGGCCGGTGAACTCGAGCTTGTAGCCGGGTGGGACGTTCACGTTGCGCAGGTTGCGCTGGATCGCGGCGGTGGCGTCGCCGAGCGTGACGCCCGGCTCGAGCCCCGCCGAGATGACGACCGCGCGCTGGCGGTTCTGGCGCGTCACCGCGGCCGAGGTCGTGCCCGGCTCGACCCGCGTGACCTGGCCGAGGTTCACGATCTGGCCCTGCTGGTTGACGAGGGGCATCTCGAGCACCGCGTCGAGGTTCGTGCGCGTGCGCTCGTCCCCGATCAGCCGGATGTCGACCTCCTTCTGGTCCTCCGGGCGCAGCTTTGTGGGCACCGTGCCCTCGACCGCCGTCCGCAGCGCGGCCGAGACCTGCTGCGCCGAGAGACCGATGTCGGAGAGGCGGGCCCGCTCCGGCACGAGCCGGAACTCGGGCGAGACGGCGCCCTCGCTGTTGAGCACGTCGCGCGTGCCGGGCGCGTCGCGCACCGCCTGTTCGACCTGGGCTGCGAGCTGCTGGAGGGTGGTGCGTTCCTCCCCGCTCACCCGGATGCTGATCGGTTGGGCGCTGCCGCCCGCGCCCTGCGACTCGACGCGGACCGAGGCGTTCGAGCCGACCAGCGCCTCGAGATCGGGGCGCAGCTCGGCGATGATCTCGTCGGTCGTGCGCTTGCGGTGGCTCTTGTCGCCCACGTTGACCGTCGCCTGGGCGAAGCGGCCGCCGATCTGGAAGATGCCCAGCGAGTTGGGCGCGCCGCGGCCGACCGTGGTGACGATCGTCTCGAGCTCGGGCACCTGCTGCACCCGCTCCTCGAGGCGGCGCATCACCTGGTCGGTCGCCTCGAGGGCGGTGCCGGGCGGCAACTCGAGGTAGATGTTGAAGCGGCCCTCGTCCGTCTTGGGCAGGAACTCGAACTTGACGAGCCCGAGTGGGACCATGGCGAAGGCGGCGATCAGGCTGATGACCGCCAGCGACGGCGGTAGCCAGCGGTGGCGAAGCGTCCATGCGAGCAGGTGACGATAGCCGACCTCGAGCGCCGAGAACATCTGCTCCCAGCGGCGCGAGAACCAGCCCCACGGCCCGCCGCCGATGCGGATCGCGTCGCGGCTGAGCCAACGCGAGGCGAGCATCGGCGTGAGCGTGAAGGAGACGAACAGCGACAGCAGCGTCGAGACGACGATCGTCAGCGCGAACTGCCGGAAGAACTGGCCGACCGTCCCCGAGAGAAAGCCGACCGGCGCGAACACCACCACGTCGACGAGGGTAATCGCGATCGCGGCCAGCCCGATCTCCGAGCGGCCGTTGAGCGCGGCGGTCCAGGGCGTCTCGCCCAGTTCGAGGTGGCGGAAGATATTCTCTAGCACGACGATCGAGTCGTCGACGAGCACACCGATCACGAGCACCAGGCCGAGCGTCGACATCACGTTGAGCGTGAAGCCGAGCACGTACATCGCAAAGAGCGTTGTGATGAGCGAGGTCGGGATGGCGAACAGGACGATGATCGTGCTGCGCATGGTGTGCAGGAACAGCAGCAGCACCAGCGCCGTGAGAATCACCGCCTCGCCCAGGGTCTTGAAGACACCGTTGACCGAGTTGCGCGTGTAGATTGTCGTGTCGACGACCTTCTTCAGCGCGACGCCGGGCGGCAGGCTGGGCTGGAAGGCAGCGATGACCTTGTTGATCTCGTTGCCAACCTGGACGGCGTTGGCCGTCGACTGCTTGGTGATGGTGAGCAGGACGGCGGCCTGGCCGTTGACGCGCGTGATGCGCGTCGTCTTCTTGTAGGTGTCGACGACGTTGGCGACGTCTCCGATGCGGATGGTGCCCGCGCTGGTGGTCAGGATCGGCGCCTGGCGGATGTCCTCGACGGTGCGGAAGAGGCCGCTGAGGCGCACGTCGTTGGCGGTCTGGCGCGTCTCGATCGTGCCGCCCGGCGTACCCTGGTTCTCGCGCGCGAGCGCCGCGCTGACCTGGTCGAGGCTGATGCCGTAGGCGCGCAGCCGCAGCGGGTCGATGGTGACGCGGATTTCGCGCTGGAGGCCGCCCGCCACGTCGACCGAGCCGACGCCGCTGACCGATTCGAGCTGCGGGCGCAGGCGGTCGTCGGCGAGCCGGAACAGCGTGTCCTGGCCGACATCGCCCGAGAGGGCGAGGAAGATGATCGGCTGGGCCGCGATGTCGACCTTCTGGACCGAAGGGGAGTCGGCGTCGGTGGGGAGCTGGTTGCGGATCGCGCTGACGCGGCGCTCGACCTCGTTGGCGACCGTGTCGGCGTTGGCCGAGTCCTTGAACTGGGCGGTGACCACCGACCGGCCCTCGGACGAGGTCGAGGTCAGGGTATCGAGATCGGCGATGCCGGCGATGGCATCCTCGATCGGCTTGGAGATGAGCCGGGCGACGTCCTCGGGGGCGGCACCGGCGTACGTCGTGATCACGGTCACGACCGGCTGGTTGACCTGCGGAAAGAGGTCGACGCCGATCCGGCCGTAGCTGACCGCGCCCATCAGCACCATGGCGAGGATCACCATGAGGATGAAGAGCGGCCGCATGATGGCGATGCGTGTGAGACCCATTGCGGATCAGCCTCCTCGGTCCACCCCCGGCAGCGCCAGGGGGAAGGGGGTTGCCCGACCGGCCGGCCGGGTGCGGCGTTGCCCGCCAGGGCGCCGCGACCGCGCCGCACGCGGGCCGGGGCAGCCAGTCGCAGCGTTGCGCCGGCACGTCCTGGATGAGACGGGTCGATCAGCCATGAACGTTGCGTTCGCGGGGTGCGGCGCGCACCCCGTGCAGGAAGAGCGTGGCGAGCGCCTCGGCGAGCTCGTGCACGCTCAGATGGCCGCTCGCCAGTTCGTGGCGGTAGTGGGGCGCCAGCGCCAGCGCCAGCAGCGCTGCGGTGATGACGCCCGTCGAGAGCGCAGGGTTGATCTCGCCCGCGCGCCGCGCCTGCTCGACGAGGTTGCCGAGCAGGCGCCGCCCACGCTCCATGCGGGCCAGGAAGTCGGCTCGGCGCTGCACCAGGTGGAAGACCTCGACGTCCTCAACCGAAGGATTGAAGCAGGCGTGGGCATGGCGCAGCTCGACGAGCAGGCGCAGCACCGCCGCCAGCCGCGCGATGGGGCTGGCCTCCCCGCTCTGGGCCGCCTCGAGGTGGTCGATGAACGTGTCCATCTGGCGGCCGATTACGGTCAGCACCAGATCCTCTTTGCTGGAGAAATGGGCGTAGAGCGTTGCCTTGGAGATGCCCACGCGGGCGGCCACCTCGTCCATCGACATCTCGTGGTAGCCGCGCTCCCCGAGCAACTGCCGCGCGGCGTCGACGATCTCCGCCTCACGCAACTGCCGCGTGCGCTCACGGAAGCTCGTTCGTCCCCGGTTGTCCGGCAACGCCGATTCCACGACCAGCCCTCGCCCTCGCCCTGACCACGGCGCCGTCTGCACACCGACCCGACCGGAGCGGTGACCCGCGCCCATGCTGAACCCATCAGTCAGAAAACTAAACTAGCAAGTTCAGATTTTATGCCGGCGCGCCGTCCAGGTCAACTGTGCAAGGGTACAGTCCGCGCCCGCGCCAGGGGACGGTCCGGCACCGGGCCCGACGGCCGGGGCGCGGCCGTCGGGCGGACGACAGCGCCGCGCCCGGCCGGCGTGGTAAGCATTGGAAGGCGCGGCCGCGCGACTCGGGCGACGGCCGCGCCGGGCGCCCTGCCGGTGGTCGCGCGCATGGCGCGACCATGGAGTCATCGCCTCCGGTTGGGCGCGGGAGCTGACGGGATGGCAGGACGACTTGTCGTCGTCGAGGGCGACATCACGCGGCAGGACGTCGATGCGATCGTGAATGCGGCCAACTCGGCGTTGCTGCCCGGCGGCGGGGTGAGCGGCGCGATCCACCGGGCCGCCGGGCCAGAGCTGGAGCAGGCAAGCCGGCGGGTGGCGCCCTGCCCGGAGGGCGAGGCACGCCTCACCCGCGGCTACAACCTGCCGGCGCGCTGGGTGATCCACGCCGTGGGGCCGGTCTGGCAAGGCGGGGCGGCGGGCGAGGATTTGGTGCTGGCGCGCTGCTACCGCAGCAGCCTCGAGCTGGCGGCCCGGCATGGCCTGCGCACGATCGCCTTCCCGGCCATCAGCACCGGGATCTTCGGCTACCCGCCGGACCGGGCGGCCCGGGTAGCGGTGCGCGCGATCCGCGAGTTCCTGCACCGCGACACGACGCTCGAGGAGGTGCGCCTGATGGCCTGGGGCGACGAGGCGCGCCGGACGCTGGAGGCGGCGGTGGCAGCGGCCGCCGAGACGGAGCAGCCGAGCTAGCGGCACGATTCTTGCATGCAGCCCCGCTGCAACCTGCTCCCCGTGGCAGGTAGGGCACCGGCATCGGCCAGCCACCCCGCCGGGGAGCAGTCAATCCCCTCTTCCCCAATCTTGGGGGAGAGGGCCAGGGAGAGGGAACCGCCCGTCTCCCGCTCCCCTAGCCTTGAGGGAGTGGGCTGAAGTGAGGGGCCCACCCGTCTCCCGCTCCCCCAGAATTGGGGGAGTGGGCCGGGCCGGGTACCTTCTGGGTGGCGGGGCCGTCAGGAGGGGGTGGGCAGGTGGACGATCCGCAACGCGCGCGCTTCAACCCCGACAGCAACGGCGCGGACGTGGGCACCGCCACGGCGTTCCTGCTGCTGCCCCTCCTACTGGTGCTGGTGGGGGCGTTCATCTTCGTGGGCACGGGCTGGGTGTTCCGCGGCGCCGGCCTCGAGCGCCTGACGAACCGCCCACCGTCGCCGGTCACGGTCGATGCGCGCCAGCACGCCGGCCTCTCGCGCGAGGTCGGGGTGAAGGTGGCGTTGCCGGCCGGCGACTGGGTGCTGAGCGTGAAGGATGGCGCCTATTCGCCCTGGGGCGCCGAGACGCGGCCGAGCGAGGGGTGGTTCTGGATCCTCCAGGTCGACGTCGGCGATCGCCACTACGAGTTGGGTGACCCGACCGGCGCGGCGGACCGCCCCGGCGCGCTGGCCGCGCACCTCGGCCAGCGCCTCACCGTCTCGGTCGACCGCCCGACCGACGCCTACCTCTGGATCACCGACCCCTCGCCCGCCGACAACGAGGGCGCGCTCGTCGTCCAGATCGACCCCGCCCGCTGAGCGCCCGCCCCCTCGGCGGCTACTCGACGACCGCGATCGCCTCGACCTCGAGCAGGTAGTCGGGCGTGGCGAGCGACGAGATCACCACGAAGGTGTTGGGCGGGTCGTAGTTCAGCGGCCCGAAGAAGCGGCCGCGCACCTCGCGGATCGCCGGGCGATACTCCAGGCTCGTCGTGTAGGTCGTCATCTTGACGATCCGGTCGAGCCCCGAGCCGGCCGCCTCGAGCACCGCCTGCAGGTTGCGGTAGACCTGCTCCGCCTGCGCCGCGATATCGTCCTTGCCGACGAGGTTGCCCTGCCGATCCTGCGCCACCTGGCCGGCCACGTAGACCGTGTTGCCGTGCCGAACGGCGTGCGAGTAGCCGCTGGTCGGGTGGACCGTCTCCGGCCGGATCACGTCGAAGGCCATCGTTTCCCCCTCCACTGCCGCGGCCGGCCCCAGCCCGCCGCGGCGCGATCTCGGGCGGATTATACGCCCGCCCGGCGACGATCAGGGGGAGGGTACCCGAGGCTGGGCCGTCCCCGCCGCCCTGGCGCGACGCGGGTACAGGGCCGCAACCCGCTTGCCGCCGGAGGCCGACGGCGAGGTCGTCCCTGTGGACCCGGCAGATCCGGGGTACAATGGTCGGTGGACAACTCCTTTGCACGTTCGGCCAACCCGGAGGTATCCTCTTGGCGCGCGTCATCCTCGCCCTCCTCTTCCTCGCCACCACACTGGCTCTCCCAGCACTGCCACCGCCTCCAGCCACCTCGTTCGCGGCGGGGAGGGTGGGCGGCACCCTGACCGACCGGCCAGGTATGCCCTCGATCGGTCGGAGCGCGTCAGCGCAGGCGCTCAGCGCGACCGGCCCGGGCCGGATCGGGCCGGCGCAGCGCCCGATCGTCTTCCCCGATGACGAGGCGCCGCACACGAACCGCTCGGAGTGGTGGTACTACACCGGGCACCTGACCACGGCGGACGGCGCGACCTACGGCTTCGAACTGACGTTCTTCCAGGCGTTCCTCGAGAGCGGCGCGCCCGGCTACGTGGGGCACTTCGCGGTCACCGACCCAGCACGCGGCACGTTCCGCTACGCCCAGCGGGTGGCGATCGGGGAGCAGCCGCGCGCCGAGCAGGGCTTCGACCTGCGGATCGAGACGTGGGCGATGCGCGGCGCGCTGGGAGAGGACGCGCTGCGCGCCGACATGCCCGGCCACGCCGTCGACCTGCGGCTGAGCGCCACGCGCCCGCCCGTGCTTCACGGCGGCGGCTACCTCCAGTTCGGCGTCGCCGGCGACTCGTACTACTACACGCGCTCCCGCATGTATGCGACGGGCACCCTCACGCTCGACGGCACGCCCCAGCCGGTGACCGGGCTCGCCTGGATGGACCACCAGTGGGGCGATTTCGCGGTCGACCCGGCGCAAGGCGGCTGGGACTGGTTCAGCGCCCACCTGGACGACGGCAGCGACCTCATGCTCGTCGCGCTCCGCGATGCCTCGGGCACCATCGTCGGCGGCTTCGGCAGCTTCGTCGCCCCCGACGACCAGGTGACAGACCTGCGGCTGCCCGACTTCACGATCCACGCCGATTCGACCTGGACCAGCCCCCTCACCGGCATCGTCTACCCCGCCGACTGGCGCCTCACGGTGCCCAGGCTCGACCTCGACCTGCGCGTGCAGCCGACGCTGCCGGAGCAGGAGCTGGACACGCGCCTGACCACCGGCGTCGTCTACTGGGAGGGACAGACGCGCCTGACCGGCTCACGCACCGGCGCAGCGGTCAGCGGACTCGGCTACACCGAGCTGACCGGCTACCTGCCCCGGTAGAACCCTCGACCCCGTCGGCGGGATCGTCGCCCCGGCCAGGCGCCCGGCCATCCCGACCGGGACCAGCCGACTGGCACTCGCCCGACCCGGCACCGTGTGCGCGCGACCAGCCGGCGGTGCGATCGTCGGGCCGAGGATCGGCCAGGCCTTACCGGACTCCCCGGCCAGCCTCGCAAAATGCCAGGCAGTGGGTGAAA
>JBHOQZ010000415.1:0-17026 GCA_042408635.1 Chloroflexota bacterium | reverse complement strand
CGGCGAGAGCGAGATCTACACGCTCAGCTATGCTCCGGCGCGCGGCGTGGGCGCCGCCCCGAGCCCAGCCGCCGAGCGGCTGGCGCTCGACCTCACCGTGGTCGACCTCGACCAGAATACGCGGCGCATCTCGATTCAGGTGTCGGGTCACCGCACCTGCGCCGACGGCTGCAGCACGGCCGAGGCGCTCGTCCTCTATTCTCTGCCGCCGCCGGGTGGGGAGCGCGCGGGGCTGCCGCCGTCGGTCACCGTTACCATCCCCGCCCGCCAAGTCCAAATCAACCAGACCGTCGACCTGCCAGTGGTGGGGCACGCGGTGCGCTACCCGTTCGACAGCTTCAGCCTGCGCATGGCCTTCGCGCTCGAGCGCGCGGGGTCTGACGGAACGATGACGATCGTCCCGCGGCAGGAGGCGTCGGAGGGATTGGTGCTGACGATCCAGGAGCACCTGTCTCGCCTCGAAATGTCGGCCCCGGAGACCATCGACGTCGACGCGCTCCGATTGCCACGGGGGATCGAATACCTCGGCGGCGTTCACATCGAGTTCCGCCGCCTGCCATATCTCCAGGTGCTCGCGGTCCTGCTGGTAGCCCTGATCGCGGTAGCAGCCGCCGTGACGGCGGCCCGGCGCACGTTGCCCGAGTTCTTCGTCAATTTCGGCGGCACGGTGATCGGCATCTGGGGCGTGCGCTCGATTCTGGTGCCCTCGAACATCGCCACGGTGACCTCGGTCGACCTCGCTCTCTCGGTCATCCTGCTACTGCTGCTCGGGTCGGTGCTGGTGCGCGTCCTCTGGATCGTTCACCACCAAAGCGGCTTGCCACCGCGCCGCTGCCACACGCGCCCGGACCCGCCCGACGCCTGAGCACCCGGCGGCCGCGGGCCGACGTCGCCTGCTGCCGTGCGCTCCGCGGGCGGCGGCGGACCAGCGCGGGCGGCGGAGCGGCCTAGACGGGGTGGGCGTCGAGCATCTGCCGCACCGCGTGCGCCAGCGCCGCGGGCTTGAACGGCTTCTGCAGCAGCCGTTCCGAGGCGCACGCCACGCCGTGGCGCAGCACCACATCCTCGTTGTACCCGGAGACATAGAGAACGCGCAGACCGGGTCGGAGCTCA
The DNA here is from genome assembly GCA_042408635.1 of Chloroflexota bacterium. GTDB lineage: Bacteria > Chloroflexota > UBA6077 > FW602-bin22 > JBHOQZ01 > JBHOQZ01. Next base: position 15,913 of record JBHOQZ010000415.1, on the reverse strand, counting down.
CGCAGTCGCTCGACCAGCTCGCGCCCCCCAAGCCGCGGCATCACGACGTCGGTCACGAGAGCATCGATAGAGCCCGTGTGCCCGGCGGCCAGCTCGAGCGCTGCGACGCCGTCGGGTGCAGCCAGTACATGGTAGCCGTGCAGTTGGAGTACCTCGACCATGAGGCTACGCAGCCGGGGCTCGTCTTCCGCGATCAATACCGTCTCGTGGCCCCGGTCGGATCGCGCCTCCTCCGCGGGCTGCGCAGCTTCGACGTTCTCGTCGCTCACGGGCAGGTAGATGGCAAAGGACGTGCCGCTGCCCGGCCGACTCGAGACCTCGATCTGGCCGCCGCACTGCTGCACGATGGCGTAGACCGTGGCGAGGCCCAGCCCCGAGCCCGAGCTCGGGTCCTTCGTGGTGAAGAATGGCTCAAAGATGCGTGCCACTGTGGCGGCGTCCATCCCGACGCCGGTGTCGCGCACCGCGATGCGGACGAACAGCCTCGGCTCGTCCGTGCCGGCGCAGGCCGGATCGGCTCGGCGCACCATGCCGGTTTCAATGCTGAGCGTGCCGCCGCCGGGCATGGCATCGCGCGCATTGACGGCCAGGTTGATGAGCACCTGGTCGAACTGGCTCGGGTCGACGCAAACGGCCTCGAGCCGCGGCGCCAGCGTCAGCACCAGCTCGATGTCCTCGCCGATTAGGCGCCGCAGGATCTTCTCGAGCTGGAGGAGCGCCGCGTTCACGTCGATGGGCCGCGGTTGCAGGATCTGCCTGCGGCTGAAGGCGAGGAGCTGGCGGGTCAGCCCGGTGGCACGCGTCGCCGCCTGGCTGATCTGCTCGAGCCAGAGCCGACGCGGATCCTCCGGCTCGGTGCGGCTCAGCAGGAGCTCCGCGTAGCCGAGGATCACGCCCATGATGTTGTTGAAGTCGTGGGCGACGCCGCCGGCCAGCCGCCCGACCGCCTCCATCTTCTGGGCCTGGCGCAGTTGCTCCTCGAGGCGCCGCCGCTCTGAGATGTCGCGGACGATCGAGATGACCTGGGGCCGCCCGTCGATGTCGAGCGCCTTGGCCACCACCTCGACGGGCACGGCGGCGCCATCCCTACGCAGCAGCGACTGCTCGAACCGGGAGTCGGCCGGCTCGCCACCCTGGCGGCGCCGGGCCCGATCCCGCGCCTGGTCGCGGTGCTCGGGCGCGATGATTTGGAGGTACGAGTCGAGCGCGAGCAGTTCGTCGATGCTGTAGCCGGTGAGGCGCGCCATCGCCTCGTTGGCGTAGACGATGCGATCGCCGTCCCGGATGACTACCCCCTCACCCAGATCGCTCTGGGCACGTAGCAGGGCGCCGTACCGCTCGGTCTGGCGGCGCAGCGCCGCCTCGGCCTGCAGCCGGTCGGTCACATCGCGGGCCACCACGAGCGCGGCATTGAGGCCCCCGAAGTCGAGCAGGTGCGAGGCGATCTCGACGTGGATGATCGTGCCGTCCTTGCGGCGGTGGCGGTGCGGCCCGCTGCTGCGGAACGGGCCGCGCGACGTCCGCAGCAGGCTGAGCAACGCCGGCACATCCTCAGGCGGCCGCAGATCGGTCAGTCGCAGCGCCAGGAACTCGGCCCGCGGGTAGCCGTAGTGCGCCACCGCGGCCTCGTTCACCTCGAGGATGCGCAGCGAATCGCGGTCGAAGACCCACATGGGCAGCGGGTTGACCTCGAAGAGCTGCCGAAATGTCGCCTCGCTCGCCCGCAGGGCCAGCTCCACGCGCCGGCGCTGGCCGAGCTCGCGCTGCGCCTCGGCCTCGGCGCGGCCGCGCTCGCTGCTCTGCTGCTCGGCCGCCTCGCGCGCCCGCTGCTCGGCCCGCAAGGCCCGTGCGTTGTCGACCGCGAGCGCCGCCACGTGCGCCAGGTCCTGGGCGAAGGCGAGGTCGCGCGCGGTGTAGCGTCGCGGATTGGATCCGAGGATCGACCAGGTGAGCGAGCCGTGGATGCGCCCGTGCGCCTTGAGGGGCACGATCAGGACCGAGCGCGGCCGGAGCGTGCGCAGGAGCGCCAAGTGCTCGGCGTCGCGCGCGGATCGTGCGAGCTCCGCGTCATCGAGCTCGGCGTGCAAATCAGGCTCACCCGTCCGCAGGACCTTCGACACACCTAAGGGCTGCCCGGGCAGCGTTGGGTAGCGGGCAAAGCGCTGCCTGATCTCCTCGGCGTCGGGCACTCCCACCTGGGCGTGGGCGGCCAGGCACGGCTGCCCGTCCTCTCCAACCACGTGGACGCTGCACCAGTCGGCGTACGCGGGCACCGCCAGCCGCGCCAGCGTCGCCAGGATCGCCCCGTCGTCGAGCGAGGCGGCCAGCAGTGCCACCGCCTGCGAGAGGAACTCAAACGGCTCGAGCGGGCGGTCGGAGGGTGCGGTGTGGTCGAGCAGACGGCCGGTAGCCGCGTCGGTCATGGGGCTCTCCCTCACAGACCGGGCTGCCCCGGACCGTCTCCGCGATGGTCGGACCTGCGCCGGCCATCGGCGACTGGTTGCTGGTGGAAGGGTAGCGGCAAGGCGCCCTTCTTTTCAATCGAGTTACATGCGGCCGCCAGTGTTTGCCCGACGAGGGTCATTCTACCGCATTCCGGCGGGGCCTGTCTCCATGCTGCCGGCATCGAACGCCGCCAGCCCGGCCGCCGCGGCCTCGATTGTCGCCTCCAGGCAGCCGGGCGCGAAGGGCGACTGCCACTCCTGGTAGCGACCGCCGCCGTAGGTGTCGGCTCGGCTGAGATAGCCAAGCGAGCCGTGGGTGACGCCCAGCACGAGCACGGGCCGATCGGGGAAGCGCGCCCGCAACTCCACCTGGAGCCGGGAATAGGCCTCGTTCGGCACCGCGACGAGCCGGGCGGCCCCGAGCGCCCAGCACCAGAGCGGCATGCTATAGGTGGCCGCGCTCCCCAGCGCGCGGCTGATCAGGAGGCGCCGTGTCAGCCGCTCGCGCTCGGCGCCGCTCGCCCCCGCGAGCTGCTGCTCGATGGCCGGTGGCGCGTCCATCGGCTTGCGCTCCAGCTCGACGCGCTGGATGTGGGCGGCCAGCCACTCGGCGTCGCCCAGCTCCGCGGCGGTGGTGGGCCGGTAGGCCCAGGTACCGAGTTGCGCACCCGAATCGACGATGCCGGTGTACTCGAACGTCGTGCCGGGCGGCGGCAACGCCTCGAGCGCGGCGGCCACCGCGTAGCCGAGCTGCCAGCCGTTCCGGTCGGCGACGGTGGTGTCGCGGACGTAGACCTCGCGGGGCCCCAGCTCGCCCGAGGCGCCCTGGAGGAACAGGAGCGGGGCGCCAAAGGCGGGCTCGAGCACGTCGCGCACGCCGCCGATGAAGTCGGGGGAAAGCAGTCGGTTCGCCCAGGCGAGCGTCGTGGGGTGGCAGGCGTAGTTGACCAGGATCGCGAGCGGGCGGCCGTCGTCGGCCGTGGCACGGCCGACCAGCACCGTGTCGTCGGCCGGCGCGGCCGGGTTGTAGCCACAGGCCCAGGCGTTCGCCGCCTCGTCGCGGTAGTCGCGGTTGCGCGCCAGGGCGCAGCGGCCGGTGCCCCAGGTGATCCAGCCGGGCACCGCGGCCGAGCGCGCTTCCTCGACCGCCGCCGCCACGGTGTCGGCCAGACGATCGTGGTAGGGCGCGATCAGGTGGCCGCCGGGACGGTCGGCCAGGGCTCGCGTCGCGTTGGCGCTGGCGTGGGTGTGCGAGAGGTTGACGAGCAGCTCCGCCTCGCCCAGCCCGGTGCGCTCGCGCACGCGCGCCCGCAGCGCCGCCTCGTCGGCCGGGTCCTGGAACCAGCCGAAGTCGAGCGCGACGAGCGCCAGGGTGGGGCCGTCGTCGTCGAGCGGGCGGAAGACAGCCGCCGTGGCGAAGCAGGGCCGATGCACGCCCTCGGCCACGTCGTGGGTCGCGGCGCCCCAGGAGCGGTGGTAGATGCCGACCGGCGGGGTGATGTCGCGGACGGCCACGCCGATCCGGCAGCGCGTGTAGTGACCGGGTTCCGTGCGCACGTGGCTACCTCCTGCCCCCAACTTGGCCCATGTCGAAAGCGTTCCGCGCCCAGCCGAGCCCGCCGCGAACACGCGGCCCCGGCCGGAGCCAGGCGGCCCGGGCGGCAGCACCCGGGGTGGTGCGGCGCGTGAGAGAATGGGACCGGCTTAGCATACTACGGAGAGCGGCGGATGAAGATCACCGAAGTCGAAGCGATCATCCTGCGCCAGCCCCAGCTCGACGAGAGCATCGCGGACGGCAGCCAGGACGACCTGGTCGTGCGCGTCCACACCGACGCGGGCGTGGTCGGCGTGGGCGAGGTCGACTCTGCGCCGGAGGTCGTCAAGGCGGCGATCGAGGCGCCCCACTCGCACGCCATCGCGGCCGGCCTGCGGGCGGTCCTGATCGGGCAGGACCCGCTCGACGTCGAGCGGCTCTGGGACGTGATGTACCGGGCCACGATCTACTTCGGCCGCCGCGGCGTGGCGGTCCACGCTATCAGCGGTATCGACCTCGCGCTCTGGGACATCAGGGGCAAGGTCGAGGGGAAGCCGGTCTGCGAGCTGCTGGGCACGCCCCGGCGCGACCGGATCCGCGCCTACGCCTCCACGCTCATGCCCGAGACCGAGCAGGCGGTGCGCGAGACCGTCAGCCGCCTGGTCGACCAGGGCTTCACCGCCGTCAAGCTCGGCTGGGGGCCGCTGGGCCGCGACGCCGACCACGACGTGCGCCTCGCGGCCGCGGCGCGCGAGGCGGCGGGTGAGCGCGTCGACATCCTGATCGACGCCGGCCTCGGCTACGGCGCCGACGCCGAGCGCGCCAGCCGCGTCGCGCGCGAGCTCGAGCGGCTCGGCGTCTACTGGCTCGAGGAGCCCTTCGAGGCCGACGAGCTGGAGGCGTACGCGCGGCTGGCCGAAGCGGTCGACCTCCGCATCGCCGCCGGCGAGCAGGACGCCACGCGCTGGGGCTTCCGTGAGCTGATGGACGCGGGCCACCTGGACGTGATCCAGCCGGACGTGACCCGCTGCGGCGGTCTGACCGAGGCGCTGCGGATCGCCCGGCTGGCGGAGGCCCGCGGCGTAGCCTGCGTGCCCCACGCCTGGAAGAGCGGCATCATCAAAGCCGCCTCGCTCCACCTCAACGCGGTGCTGCCGGAGGCGCTCTTCCAGGAATACTGCGTGGCGGGCACCCCGATCAACAACGCGCTGACCCGCCAGAGCTTCCCGCTGGAAGACGGCTATGTGCGTGTGCCGACCGATCCGGGGCTCGGCGTCGACCTCGATCCCGAGGTGCTCGAGCGCTACGCGGTCGGGGCGCGGCCGGTGCGCCTCAGCTAAGCCGCGCCGTATCGAAGCGCGAAGGCGGGGAACGTGCGGGCCCGGCGCGGCAGAGCGGACCCGCGCGCCCGGGCCGACTGGAGGAGGTGATAACGATGCGCTTGGAGGGACAGGCGGCGATCGTGACCGGGGCCGCGCGGGGTATCGGCGCGGCGGTGGCGGCGCGCCTGGCCGCCGACGGAGTACTCGTCGCGGTGGCAGACATCGACGAGGCAGCAGCCGCCAGGGCCGCCGAGGCGATCGGCGAGCGGGCATTCCCGATCCGGGTCGACGTGACCGACCCGGCGAGCGTGGCGGCGCTGGTCGAGGCGGTGACGGTGCGCACCGGGCGGCTCGACATCCTGGTCAACAACGCCGGGATTGCGGGTGCGGCGGCACCGGTCGCCGAGTACCCCCTCGAGGAGTGGCGGCGCGTGCTGGCGATCGACCTCGACGGCGTCTTCTACTGCACGCGGGCGGCCGTGCCCGCCATGCTCGCGCGCGGCTACGGCCGGATCGTCAACATCGCCTCGATCGCCGGCAAGGAGGGCAACCCGAACATGGTCGCCTACTCGGCCGCCAAGGCTGGGGTGATCGGGCTGACCAAGTCGGTGGGCAAGGAGCTGGCAACCACGGGCGTGCTGGTGAACTGCGTCACGCCGGCGGTGGTGCAGACGGAGATCCTCGACCAGGTGAACGAGGAGACGGTGCGCTACATGGTCTCGCGGATCCCGATGGGCCGAACGGGGAAGCTGGAGGAGGTGGCGGCGCTCGTCGCCTGGCTCTGCTCGCCCGAGTGCTCCTTCAGCACCGGCGCCGTCTTCGACTGCTCCGGCGGCCGCGCCACCTACTGACGCCGCAGGCCCTGGACACGCGCTGGGAGCACGAGGAAATCCTGTTCGCCCAGCGGCGGGAGGCGTTCGCGGACGTGCCGGACGAGCAGTTGACGCAGGACGTGGCGGCGGCGATCGAGCGCACCCGCGCGCGGGCACGCCAGCAGCAGGGAGCGGACTCCGATGCATGAAGCGCGTTGTGCTCGACGCCAACACGGTCATGGCTGCGACGTTGTGAGCCGAAGGTGGCGCTTTTCGCATTTGAGGTGGTAGACGGCGACATCTGAGCGGCGTCAATGTGCGCGTGGCCGAGGCGTCAACGGAAACGTGGAGACACTGTCAACGGCCACGACGTTTTGTCGGTTGCGACCTTGGGACGTTGCGGGCGCGCCTTTACAATCGCGCCTGCCACACGATCCCACGGACGCGAATGCCGACCGCATCGCGCGGGGCTTCCGGCCGGTGGGCGACCCCCAGCAGCGGAGGTTACCGTGCGCGAGTACGTGCAGCAGTTCCTCGATTTCCTCACCGTGGAGAAGGGCTTTTCCGGCAACACCATCGCCGCCTACCGCAACGATCTCTCGCAGTTCTGCGAGTACCTCGAGGGCCGCAACGACGGCGCCAGCCTCGAACGCGCCACCATCCTCGACTACATCCTCCACCTGCGCACGCGCAAGTACGCCGGCAGCACCGTGGCGCGCAAGACGGCGGCGCTGCGGTCGTTCTGCCACTACCTTGCCGCCGAGGGGCAGATCCGCGAGGACCCGACCGAGCATCTCGACGCGCCGCGCGTCGGCAAGCCGCTTCCCAAGGCGATCTCGACCGCTGAGGTCGACCTGCTCCTGCGTCAGACGCGCGAGGCCGAGACCCCCGAGGCGATCCGCGACAGCGCCATGCTGGAGCTCCTCTACGCCACCGGCATGCGCGTCAGCGAACTGGTGAACCTGAACGTCGAGGACATCAACCTGACGGCGGGCTACACGCGCTGCTTCGGCAAGGGCTCGAAGGAGCGGGTCATCCCGATCAACAGCTCCGCCGTCGGCGCGGTCGAGCGGTATCTGAGCCAATCGCGATCGATCCTGGTGCGGCGGCCCGACCAGAAGGCGCTGTTCCTCAACCACCGGGGCGAACGGCTGACGCGCCAGGGCTTCTGGCTCATCATCAAGACCTACGCCCGCAAGTCGGGCATCGTCTCGGATATCACCCCGCACACGCTGCGCCACTCGTTCGCGACCCACCTGCTCAACCGCGGCGCCGACCTGCGCTCGGTCCAGGAGCTGCTGGGCCACGCCAACATCTCGACGACGCAGATCTACACCCACCTCGACAGTGCCCGCCTGCGCCGCGTCTACGATGAGGCCCACCCGCGCGCCTGATCGCCCACTCGCACCCCGCCGCGCAGGCGGGGCCGGCACGGGTGTCCTGGTGGCGGCGTTCCCTGACAGACGCGGGGTGCCGCGCGCGGCAGGGCGAGGGGTGCCCGGGTGGGGCGGGCACGCGTCAGCCGAGGAGACGGGCAGCTTCGCCGTTCTGCTACGATGCTTCTGGAGGACGCCGCCCAGCAGACGGCGAACGTCGGGGGCGCACGGGCGGCTTTGCAGACCCGGCGGAGGATGGCAAGGGTGACGGGCCTGGACTACCTGGACCACCTGCTGGGTGAGCAGGAGGCGGTGCTATACGCCACGCGGCGGCACCCGCTGGTCCTCGCGCCGGCGATCGCGCTCGCGGTTCTGCTTGCGGTCCTGACCGTCGCGACAGTGGTCGGCGGCTGGTATCTCCTCCAGCTCGGTGAGGTGGCGCTGCTGGGGCTGGCTGCGCTCGCCCTGCCCTGCATCTGGCTCGCCTGGCGGATCGTCGTCTGGCAAAACGAGCTCTATGTCGTCACGAGCCGGCGGGTGATGCAGTTGCGCGGCGTGGTCAACAAGCACATCTTCGATTCGTCGCTCGACAAGGTCAACGACCTGCTGCTGCGCCAGCCGCTCCTCGGCCGCCTCTTCAACTTCGGCGACCTCGACATCCTCACCGGGAGCGAGGCCGGCATCAACCGCTTCCCGACGATTAGCCGCCCGCTCGCCTTCAAGACCGCGCTCCTGAACGCCAAGCACGAGCTCGAACGCGGACCGTCGGCCGCCCATGCCGCGCCCGCACTCGAGCCGACCGCGGCCGGCCTGCCCGCCGGGTCAGCGACCGATCCAGCCTCCCTCCTCGTCAGCCTGAAGGCGCTGCGCGATCAGGACCTGCTCAGCGAGGAGGAGTACCAGACGAAGAAGGCCCAGATCCTCGCCCGCCTCTAGTGCCCGGGCCTCCCCGCCGGCCGGCGGGTGCTATGATAGAGGGCGTGATGGATATCGAGGCACGCCTGGACGAGATCGAGCGCCGCTACGACGCGCTCAGCGAGGAAATGGCCTCGCCCGAGGTCGTCTCCGATCCCGACCTGCTGCGCCGGAAGGCGCGCGAGCTGGCGCAGATCGAGGAGCTGGCCGCGCTCGCCCGCGACCTGCGCCGGCTCACCGCCGACCTGGCCAACGCCGATGAGGTGCTCCGGCAGGGCGCGGGCGACCCCGAGTTGGTCGACCTGGTCGAGTTGGCGCGCGCCGAGCGCGAGGCGACCGAGGCGCGCCGCGAGCGATTGCTCGACCAGGCGCGCGAGCTGCTGATGCCGCGCGACCCGAACGAGCAGCGCGACTGCATCGTCGAAATCCGCGCCGGCACCGGCGGGGAGGAGGCGGCGCTGTTCGCGGCCGACCTGTTCCGCATGTACTCGCGTTACGCCGAGCGCCACCGCTGGGAGATCGAGGTGCTCGACCACCACGACACCGAGATGGGCGGCCTCAAAGAGGTCGTCTTCGAGGTGCACGGCAAGGGCGCCTACTCCCGGCTGCGCTACGAGAGCGGCGTCCACCGGGTGCAGCGCGTGCCCGCCACCGAGGCGCAGGGACGCATCCACACCTCGACCGCCACGGTCGCGGTGCTGCCGGTGGTCGAGGACGTCGAGGTCGAGATCAACGAGAAGGATCTGCGGGTCGACATCTTTCACTCGGGCGGCGCGGGTGGTCAGAACGTCAACAAGGTCGCCACGGCGGTGCGCCTCACCCACCTGCCGACCGGGATCGTCGTCACCTGCCAGGACGAGCGCTCGCAGCTCAAGAACCGCGAGAAGGCGATGGCAGTGCTGCGCGCCCGCCTCTACGACCTTGAGCAGCGCAAGCAGACCGAGGCGATCGAGTCGCAGCGGCGCGCCCAGGTCGGCGCCGCCGAGCGCGCCGAGAAGATCCGCACCTACAACTTCCCGCAGGACCGCCTTACCGACCACCGAATCGGTGTGACGGTGCACCGCCTGCCGGCGATCCTCGATGGCGAGATCGACGGCCTGATCGATCAGCTCCGGTTGGCCGACCGCGACGGCCGCCTCGCGCGCGGCGACGCCGCCTGAGCTGCCTGCCTCCAGCCTCGATGCAGACCACGGTCCCCCCTCCCACCCTCGGCGAGTTGCAGCGGCAGGGAACCCGCCGCCTGCGCGGCGCCGGGCTGGACGAGGCCGACCTCGTGGCCGAGGTGCTCGTGCGCCACGCGGCAGGTCTCGACCGCGCCGGCCTGCTGCGCGACCTGCGGGAGCCGGCCGGGCCGGGCGTGATCGAGGCGCTGGCCCGGCTGCTCGAACGCGCCGAGCGCGGCGAGCCGCTCGCCTACATCGTGGGCCACCGCGAGTTCTACGGGCTCGACCTGCTCACCGACCGCCGCGCCCTCATCCCGCGGCCCGAGACTGAAAGCCTGGTCGAGCTGGGCCTGACGTGGGGACGGGCGCTGCAGGCCGCTGGCTGCCGTGAGCCGCTGATCGTGGATGTCGGCACGGGCACGAGTGCGATCGCGCTGGCACTGGCGGCGCATCTGCCCGGGGCGCGTGTGATCGGCATCGACCTATCGGCCGAGGCGCTCGCGCTGGCGCGAGAGAACGCGCGCCGGCTCGGGCTCGCCGGGCGGGTGCGGTTCGTGCAGGGTGATCTCCTGGCGCCGCTGCGCTGGCGTCCGCACCTGACCGTCGCGAACCTGCCCTACGTGCCCGAGGGCCGCCTGGCCCATCTGCCGGTCGGCATCCGCGAGTGGGAGCCGCGTCTCGCCCTCGCGGGCGGTGCCGACGGCCTCGACCTCTATCGGCGCCTCCTCGCCCAGTGGCACACGTTGCCGCCTCGGTCTGGGCGCCGAGAGGATTGCGCGTGGTCGCGACAGGGGCGGGCGGCCGCGAGCTCGGCCGCCGGGGCGGGCGTATCGGACGTGCTGCTGTTCGAGATCGGGTCGGACCAGGCCGGGGCCGGCGTGACGCTCGCGGCGGCACTTGCCACCGGCTGCCAGGTGGGCGTCCGCCACGACCTCGGCGGTGCAGAGCGCGTGATCGAGGTTACCCGAGCCGACGGGGTCTGCGATGGCTGAGGAGCGACGCGTCGTGGAGCTGGCGGCGCCGACGCCGGCGGTGCTGGCGCGGGCCGGGGCGCTCGCCCGGGCCGGCGAGATCGTCGCCTTCCCCACCGACACGGTCTACGGCGTCGGCACCTACGCCTATAACCCGGCCGCTGTCCGCAATCTCTACGTGGTGAAGGGCCGGCCGGAAGACAGGCCGATCCCGGTTCTCCTGGATGGGCCGGAGCGGCTCGAGGCGGTGGCGCGGCTGGTGCCCCCGTCGGCGAGGCGGGTGGCTGAGCGGTACTGGCCCGGGGCGCTGACGATCGTGCTGCCGGCACGTGAGCTCCCGCGCGAGGTCACGGCCGGCGGAGAGACGGTGGGTGTGCGCGTGCCCGACCACGAGGTGGCGCTCGCGATCATCCGCGCGGCCGGCGGCATCATGGCGGTGACGAGCGCGAACCTGAGCGGCCATCCGAACCTGACCATGGGCGTCGAGGTCGCGGCGGCGCTCCCCCGCCTGGCGCTGGTGGTGGACGGCGTCGCGCCCGGCGGTGTGCCCTCGACGGTGCTCGACCTGGCCGGCCCGACGCCGCGCGTGTACCGGGTTGGGGCGATCGCGGTTAGCGAACTCGAAGCCACCCTCGGCTGCCGCATCGAGGTCGCCGGACGGTCCTGAGCCGGTCGTCCGCGCGGCACGGGCTCCCCACCGAGGCCAGATAACGGCGTCGGGGCCCGGCCGCAGCCGAACCCGTGCGTACCCTGGGACGGCTGAGCGTGATTGGCTGCGATCGCGGGTGGCGAGGCGTCGCAGCCGGCCTGGCGCCTGCCGCCTGGGACCAGCCTTCTGCCTCACCCCGATGACGCGCTTCTCTCGCTACCCACACCGTGCACGTCCGACCGACGGCCGGCCGTGCGCGCCGGGGGGCGCGGCGGCTCAGGCGGCGACGAGGCAGCGGTGGCGCGGCCGGGTCGGGGCGACGGGACGCGAGGCCATGAACTCGTCGGTGTCGCACGAGCCACAGAGCGGCAGGGCGCGCTCACGCGACAGCGTGATCTGATGGCCGCAGTAGGTGCAGGTGTAGGTGCCCGCGCCGACGACCTCGCCGGTGCGGAAGTAGGCGACGCGATGCAGACGCGGCATCACCACCGGCTCGACCGCGCTGGTGGCGCCGTCGGCCTCGCCCTCGGTGCCCAGCCGCTTGTCCAGCAGGAAGCTCATCTCCGTGCGCATACCCTCAGACCCTCCCCATTGAGGTCACCCGTGGCGGCGATCTCGCCCACCGCGCTTGCCTTCACCCGTCAGTGCGGGATCTCAACGCAAAGCGCGTGCCAGAAGCCAGAGCTGCAGTGCGCTTGTCCACCCGTCGCAGTCTAACCCGGCGCCGGGGCCGGGGGTACGGTCGGGGGAACGGTTCGGAGCTGGTCCACCGGTTAGCCGTCCGTCTGTACTTTAGGACGTGCCCACCCGGCCCAATGTTTCACCCCCCAGCGGCCTCCGGGGTAGCGATTTTGCAACCGCCGGGTCATGGCGGGCAGGCGGGCCAGACCCCGGGCCGGGCATAGCGCTTGCGTCTCCTGCGCGGCAGATCGATCTGGAGGGGAAGGTCGCCGTGGAGGATCGCCGCCCGCTTGCGCCACGCTTCATCGACGCCCTCCACCGGCTCGAGGACGGCACAGCCGCCGACGTCGAGCCGCTGGTGGAACTGTTCAGCGCGGAGGCCCGCCTGCTCAACTCGGCGCTCGAGCAGACCGGGCGGGAGGTGCGGGGTCGCGACGGCGCCCGCACCTTCTGGACCGACTTCCGCAGCCTCTTCGAGGGGGTGCGCTCGGAGTTCCATCAGGTGACCGTGAACGAGGCGCCGGCCGGCCTGTTCTGGACGACGCGGGGCACCTACGCCGACGGCGCGCCCCTCGAGTACGACGGGGCCTCGCTGCTGGTCTTCGACGCCGAGGGCAGCATCCATGAATTCCGCGGCTACTACGACACGCGCGAGCTGACGCGCGAGGTTGCGGCCAGGCAGAGCGCTTAGCCCGCCGGGTCGCGGCGGCTGGCGGACCCGGTGCGCCACAACGGCGTGTCAGAAAGCCGACACCTGTGCCGCCCGGAGCGAGATGCGGGCGTAACGACATTTGACAGGTCAGTGGGCCGATGGTAGTATTCGGCTACGGATCGCACCGGGCTAACCACGGGCGTGCCGAGCTAATGTTTCGACCTACACCTCTGACCATGGGAACCGATCTCGAGCGGTGGCGTCCCGGCCCGCGTCCAGCGTCTGGCTACGGACTCCCCACCGCGCGGTAGGTGCCCACCTGGATTCCGGGGCCGAAACTTGGACGGTGCGCCCGCCGGTCGATCCGTCATGTTCATCCCGGCCGCCGGCCGGGCTAACCGGACACCACAGCAACGGCTAAGACGGAAACGAGTAGGCGCGGCAGTCCGCTCCAGCGAGTCCGGGGTCGGTGCGACCGGACGCGGCCTCCACGCCGAAAATCCTTCCCGATCTGCCAGCAGAACCGGCGCCCGGCGCCGCAGTAGACCTGGCCGGGCTCGTCACCCGTTACTCCCGACGCGGGCGTGATGGCGCCCGACCGAGCGAGCACTCGTGGCTAACGAGGGTGGTACCGCGGGCTTTTCTGACCCGTCCCTTGCCGGGACGGGTCTTTTTCTGTTTCCCGGGTGGAGGTAGGGATGTTCAAGAAGGTCGAGACGCAGCGCGATTTCCCGGCGGCCGAGCGGGAAATCCTCAAGTTCTGGGACGAGACGCACGCCTTCCAGCAGCTCGTCGAGAAGAACCGCGGCCGCGAGCCGTGGTCGTTCTTCGACGGCCCGATCACGGCCAACAACCCCATGGGCGTCCACCACGCCTGGGGTCGCACGTACAAGGACCTCTACCAACGCTACAAAGCGATGCAGGGGTTTGATCAGCGCTACCAGAACGGCTTCGACTGCCAGGGCCTCTGGGTCGAGGTCGAGGTCGAGAAGGACCTCGGCTTCAACTCGAAGCGCGAGATCGAGGCTTTCGGTCTCGACAACTTCTCGCGCGCCTGCCGCGCCCGCGTCGAGAAGTTCTCGAAGGTGCAGACGGAGCAGTCCCGCCGCCTCGGCCAGTGGATGGACTGGGACCACTCCTACTACACCATGGACGACTACAACATCGAGCACATCTGGCACTTCCTCAAGGTGTGCCACGAGCGCGGCTGGCTCTACAAGGGCCACCGCTCGATGCCCTGGTGCACGCGCTGCGGCACCTCGCTCTCGCAGCACGAACTGATCGACAGCTACAAAGAGGTCACGCATCGCTCGGTCTACGTCAAGTTGCCGATCGAGGGCCGCCAGCGCGAATATATGCTCGTCTGGACGACCACGCCCTGGACGCTGCCGGCGAACGTGGCTGTGGCGGTGCAGCCCGACCTCGACTATGCCGCGGTGCGGCAGGGCGACGACCTGCTCTATCTCTCGGCCGACGCCACGCGCGTGCTGCGCGGTTCCTTCGAGGTCGAGCGCACGCTCAAGGGGAGCGAACTCGTCGGCCTGCGCTACCGGGGACCGTTCGACGACCTGCCGGCGCTCGAGGGCGTCGAGCACCGCGTGATTCCGTGGGAGGCGGTGAGCGCCGAGGAGGGGACCGGGCTCGTCCACATCGCGCCGGGCTGCGGCGCCGAGGACTTCGAGCTGAGCCAGGTCCACGACCTGGCCGTGCTCGTGCCGATCGACGACGACGGCAACTACTACCGCCAATATGGGGAGTTGGCCGGGCAGAACGCGCACGCGGTCGCGCCGTTCGTCTTCGAGCACCTGGAGGGGCAGGGCGCGCTCTACTACACGCACGACTACCAGCACCGCTACCCGGTCTGCTGGCGCTGCGGGCACGAGCTCGTCTTCAAGCTGGTGGACGAGTGGTTCATCTCCTGTCAGGAGATCCGGCAGCCAATGATCGAGGCGGCGCGCACCGTCACCTGGTACCCCGACTGGGCCGGCAAGCGGATGGAGGACTGGCTCAACAACATGGGGGACTGGTGCATCAGCCGCAAGCGCTTCTGGGGCTTGCCGCTGATGTTCTACCCCTGCCAGAGCTGCAACCACCTCACCGTGATCGGCTCGCGGCGCGAGCTGGAGGAGCTGGCGGTCTCGGGCCTCGACAACCTGCCCGAGCTGCACCGGCCCTGGATCGACGGCGTGACCATCCGCTGTCCGAAGTGCGGCGAGACCGTCTCGCGCATCAGCGAGGTCGGCGACTGCTGGCTCGACGCCGGCATCATCTCCTTCTCGACGCTCGGCTACCTGTCGGGTGATCGGAGCTACTGGCAGAAGTGGTGGCCGGCCGACTTCATCACCGAGATGCGCGAGCAGATCCGGCTCTGGTTCTACTCGATGCTCTTCATGGCCGTCACCCTCGAGGGCCGTTCGCCCTACGAGCAGGTGCTCGTGTACGAGAAGGTGCACGACGAGACCGGCCGGCCCATGCACAAGAGCTGGGGCAACGCGATCGCGTTCGACGAGGCGGCCGAGCGCGCTGGGGCGGACCTGATGCGCTGGCTCTACACGGCGCAGAACCCGTCGCTCAACCTCAACTTCGGCTACACGCCGCTGGGCGAGGTGCGGCGTAAGCTGCTCGTGCTCTGGAACGTCTATGCGTTCTTCACGACCTACGCCCGGCTCGACGGCTTCGACCCGACCAGGCACACGCTGCCGGTCGCCGAACGCAGCCTGCTCGACCGCTGGCTGCTGGCGCGGCTAAACGCGCTGGTGCGGACCGTGACCGAGCGGCTGGACCGCTTCGACGCGGCCGCTGCCAACCGCGCGATCGAGGCGTTCTTCGAGGACCTCTCGAACTGGTATGTGCGCCTCTCGCGGGAGCGGTTCTGGGGCAGCGAGGCGACGGCCGACAAGACCGCCGCCTACCTGACGCTCTACGAGACGCTGGTGACGCTGACCGAGCTCATGGCGCCGTTCATGCCGTTCCTGGCCGAGGAGATGTACCAGAACCTCGTCCGGTCGGTCGACCCGAACGCGCCGGTCTCGGTCCACCTGCGCGACTGGCCCAAGGCCGACCCGGCGGTGGTCGACGAGAAGCTGCTGGCCGACATGGCGCTCGTGCAGCGGGTGGTCGAGCTCGGGCGGGCGGCCCGCAGCAAGGCGAACCTGCGCGTGCGCCAGCCGCTGAGCGAGGTGGCAGTGCGCCTGCGCAACCCGGAGGAGCGCGCCGGCCTCGAGCCGCTGGCCGGGCTCGTGCTCGACGAGCTGAACGTGAAGCGGCTCAGCTTCGTCGACGAGGGCAACGAGCTGATCAGCTACTCGCTCAAGGGCCGCCCGAACGTGCTCGGCCCGAAGTACGGGCGCGCCACGCAGGAGCTGCTGCGCGCGATTGCGAACGCCGACCCGGC
>JBHOQZ010000412.1:0-1005 GCA_042408635.1 Chloroflexota bacterium | reverse complement strand
GCGGGTCGCGTGCTCGGCAAAGAGCGCGAAGTTGACCCCCTCACCGTCCCAGGTCGCCCCGAGCGGGTAGGGACTGCCCGAGGACACCGTCAATGGCATCGACTATCCCCCGGTCGTGATCTGGCTGCGTTCGGCGCGGCTCGCGCGCCCAACGGCGCCGGCCTGCCTCCGGCCGGCTGCCCGGCAGCCGTCGAGGTGGCGGTCATGCGGGAGCGCGCGCGTGGGCAGGAAGGCGCGCGCCAACGGCGCTTCCCCGGCTGGGGGCGGACCGCGTCACAATGCTACCAGCCCGCGGACTGTCTCGGCCGGCCGCTTTCAATCCTCGCTCGCCAGCGGCGCCAGCGGCGGACGAGTGACGATCAACTGCGCGGCGGTGGTGCGGGCGCCCTGGTCGAAGAGCGGGTAGGCCAGCCAGGCCGCGCCCAGCCCGAAGACGAGCCCGGTGACCAGGCGCAGGGTGAGATCGCTCTCGCGCCAGCCGAAGAGCTGGGTGAAGCCGTCGAGCGCCATCGGCACGGCGAAGAGGGCGAAGGTGAAGAGGGAGATCGAGCGCAGACGCCCCCGCAGCCGGGTGTAGATCAGCCCGCCCAGCAAGAGCCCCGCGTAGAGCGCCACGCAGCGGTCGCAGAGGCAGACCTTGTGCCCGAACACGTACGACGAGCGGTAGGGGAGCTGGTGGCAGAACGTCTGGTAGAGCGCGTAGACGCGATCCGCCAGCGCCTCCTGGCCCGCCGCCTCCAGCGCCGGGCCCGCGAACGCGCCGCCGATGAGCAGCGCCAGCGCCCCGTTCCAGAGCAACAGCCAGCGGCGCGCGAGCCAGTCGAGCGTGCCGTCGACGGCGCCGACCACCACCCGATTGATCGCGCGCCGCCGCGGCGAGATCGTCGCCAGCGGATCGTCCACCCTTGCCTCCCACCAGCCTGGGGCCGGCGCAGCCCCGGCCCGCCGCGGACGCCACGCCAGGGCGGCCCCACACCGCCTTCGCCCGCCCCGACCTGCTCGCCG
>JBHOQZ010000409.1:0-16930 GCA_042408635.1 Chloroflexota bacterium | reverse complement strand
ACAACCAGTAATCGGAGCCGCCAGGCACCGATTCGACCCGAGCGGCGCGTCCGGAGCACCCCATTGTGCTCCGGACGCGTTAATTCGATCGAGCGGGGGCGGGGAGCCGTTGACAAACCGGCAACCGTCCGGGCACCTGGTGCGGCGGCCTCGGCACGGTGTATACTGGGGCGAGCGCTCGCCGGATGATCGGGGAGCCGAGACGGAGGACCGCGTGACGAGCGGGCCGATCGCGGTCGCGGACATCGGGAGCAACACCGTCCACCTGCTAGTGGCGATGGTTGCTCCCGGTTGCATCGTGCCACTGCTCGACGAGAGCGAGATGGTGCGCCTCGGCGACGACGTCGACCGGCTTGGCGCGATCGGTCCAGACAAACTGTCCGCCACGGTCACGGTGCTCCGTCGGTTCCGCGAGCGTGCGCGGCGCCTGGGCGCGGAGCGCCTGCACCTGGTGGCGACGCAGGCGGTGCGCGTGGCCGCCAACCGCGACGCGTTCCTGCGCGACGTCGAGGCGTGTGTCGGCGAACCGGTGCGCGTGCTTGCACCCCAGGAGGAGGCGCGGCTGGCGTTCGAGGCAGTGACGTGGATAGCGGGCTCGATCGGCATCGAGCTGCCTGGGCACGAGGCCCCCTTCCTGCTGGTCGATATCGGCGGTGGTAGCACGCAGCTCGCCATTGGCCACCGCGCTGGGCTCGTGGCCGTCGAGTCCCTGCCGGTCGGTTCGGGCAAGCTGACGACGCTCTACGCCGTCGACGATCCGCCAACCGTCGCCGAGGTGGAGGCGATTGTGCGGCACGTCGAGCGCGTCTGTGCCGGCCTCGACGGTCGCTGCGCGACAGGACCGCCGCTATCGAGCGCGGTCGGCGTCGGGGGCACCGCCAAGGCGGTGCGCCGAGCGGCCGCGCGGGGGGGCCAGGACGACATGGTGAGTGTCGAGCGCCTGCGGGACCTGATTGAGGTGGCCAGGCGCTTGCCAGCTGCGGTATTGGCGGCGCGTTACGGTCTGACGCCGGGCCGCGCGCGCCTGATGTTGGCAGGCTGCATCTTGCTCGAGCACCTGCTGACGCGCTGGCGACTGCCCGGCCTGCGGATCGTGCCGGTGGGTGTGCGTGACGGAACGATCTTGCGGGTGGCAAACGGGAGGAGCGTCGAGGCGCCGCTCGGGGCGCAAACCGGAGAGGGGACGTGGCAGCCAACGACGACGTGACCACGCTTGCCGGCCACGGACCGCGGACGCCCGATGGGGCGAACCGGCTCCTAACCGCGCAGACCTATCTCAACCGGGAGCTGAGCAAGCTCCGGTTCAACCAGCGCGTGCTCGGCGAGGCGCTGGACCCGCGCCACCCGCTGCTCGAGCGCGTGAAGTTCCTGGCGATCTTCGCCTCCAACACCGACGAGTTCTTCATGGTGCGCGTCTCCGGCCTCAAGGACCAGTTGCAGGCGGGAGTGGCCGAGCTGACCCCCGACGGGATGACGCCCGCGCAGGAGCTCGAGGCGATCCGCACCCAACTCGTGTTGCTCTTTCGCGAGCAGGGACGCATCTGGCACGAGGTGCTGCAACCGGCGCTGCGGGCGGCTGGGATCGAGGTGTGCCGCTACAGCGATCTCACCACGGCCGAGCAGGCGGACCTTCACGGCTATTTCGAGCGGGAAGTTTTCCCGGTCTGCACACCTCTGGCAGTCGACCCCAGCCACCCGTTCCCACATATCTCGAACCTGAGCCTCAACCTGGCCGTGCTGCTCGAGGATCCCGAGGGCGGTCAGCGGTTCGCGCGGGTGAAGGTCCCCAACGTCCTGCCGCGGCTCGTGCCGGTGCCCGGCTCGACTGAGCGGCAGCGCTTCGTCTGGCTCGAAGAGGTGCTGGCGGCCAACCTCGCCTCGCTCTTCCCCGGCATGACGATCCTGGGCGTCCACGCCTTCCGGGTGGTGCGCGACGCCGACCTCGAGCTCCAGGAACTGGAGGCGGAAGACCTGCTCGAGACGGTCGAGGGCGCGCTCAACCGGCGTCGCTTCGGCTCGGTGGTGACGATGTGGGTGAACCCGTCGATGCCGGGCGAGCTACGTGAGATGCTGCTCGAACACCTCAAGCTCTCGCCCGAGGACGTCTACGACATCGACGGTCCGCTCGGCTTGAGCGACCTAATGGAGCTGACGCGGCTCAACCGGCCCGACCTGAAGGACCCGCCGTTTGTGCCGCACGTGCCGGCGGCGCTGCGCGACGACGCCGACAACTTCCTCGGCATCCAGGCCGGCGACATCCTGCTGCACCACCCATTCGACTCGTTCGCGCCGGTGGTCGAGTTCCTCGAGCGGGCCGCGCGCGATCCCCAGGTGCTTGCGATCAAGCAGACGCTCTACCGCACCGGGACGAATTCGCCGATCGTGGCGGCGCTGCGGGAAGCGGTCGAGCGCGGCAAGCAGGTCGCGGTCATCGTCGAGCTCAAGGCGCGCTTCGACGAGGAGCACAACATCGAGTGGGCGAAGGCGCTGGAGGAGGCAGGGGTTCACGTCACCTACGGCCTGGTGGGCCTCAAGACCCACGCCAAGGTGGCGCTGGTCGTGCGCAAGGAGCGCGACGGCATCCGGCGCTATGTGCACCTGGGCACCGGCAACTACAACGCCTCGACCGCACGCACCTACACCGACCTTGGGCTGCTCACTTGCCGCCCGGAAATCGGGGCCGACGTCTCCGAGCTGTTCAACGTGCTCACCGGCTACTCCAAGCAGACGACCTACCGGAAGCTGCTCGTGGCACCAGCCGGGATGCGAATGGCGATCGCCGCCCGCATTGAGCGTGAGATCCTCATCCACGAGCGGCAGGGAGGCGGCCGGCTGATCTTCAAGCTGAACAACCTGGTCGACCCCGCCCTGATTGAGCTCCTCTACCGCGCCTCGCGCGCGGGCGTGCAGATCGACCTGCTCGTGCGCGACATCTGCTGCCTGCGGCCGGGAGTGCCGGGCGTGAGTGAGACGATCGAGGTCAAGGGCGTGATCGGGCGCTTCCTCGAGCACTCGCGCATCTACTACTTCCGCAATGGGGGCGACGAGGAGGTGTTGATCGGCAGCGCGGACCTCATGCCACGGAATCTCGACCGCCGCGTCGAGACGCTCGTGCCGGTGGAGGATCCGCTGCTGCGCTTCACCCTGCGCCACGAGATCCTCGAGGCGTACCTGCGCGACACGATCCGCTCGCACCGGCTGCTGCCCGACGGCAGCTATGAGCGCCTGGCGCCGATCACCGCGGAGGGGCAGGATGTGCAGCAGCGCCTCCTGGCACGTGTGATCGACGCTTCCGAGGGCCTGAACAGCCCCAGCGCCCTCTGGCGCTACCCGTTCAGCCAGTACGGGCGCGTCGATCCACACGAGTAGCGCCGCCTCGAGCGCCACGCCAGGCCGCCGGGCGGCGTCCCCCTGGGAGTGCAAGCCATGGAAATCGAGGCTAAGTACGCGCTCGACGCCCCGGTGACGCCCGAGATCGTCGCCGGGCTCGATCTCTCGCCCTACCGGCTCGATCCGGGGGAGCGCCACCTGCTGCGCGACATCCTGCTCGACTCGCCCTCGCGAGCGCTCGAACGCCACGGCATCTCCCTGCGTATCCGGCAGGACGGCGCCAGCGTCCTGATGACGCTGAAGGGCGCGGCCAGGGACGGTGACGCGGGGGCGCCCGCCGATCTGGCGGAGGCGGCGCAGTGGCGCGACGAGCTAGAGCTGCCGATCGAGGGCGGCCCGTCGCTCGACCCAACGCTCTGGCCCGAGCCGATCACGCAGCGGTACCGCGCCCTGGCTGGTCTCGCCCGCCCGATCCAGCTCGGCGAGGTGCGCAATCGGCGGGTAACCTGGCTCGTGCGCCGGGCCGAGCCGAACGGACCGGTCGTGGCCGAGATCGCGCTCGACGACGGCTACTTCCTGGCCGACGGCGACGCGCGGCGGCCATTTCACGAGTTGGAAGTCGAGTTGAAGGGGGCCGGCACCGTGAACGACCTGCGCGCCATCGTCACCCGGCTCCAAGCCCTACTCCCGCTGCGCCCGGAGCGGCGCACCAAGGCCCAGCGGGCCCGGGCGTTCGTCGACAAGGTGCGCGCGGCGGGGTTGCCCAGCGTGCCGCCGTTCGTGGCCGCCGTCGTGGCGCCGGACCCGGCCACGCCCTCACCCGCCGCCCCGCCCGCGCCCGGGGCGGTTCCTGCGCTCAAGCCGCCGCCGCCCGACGACCCGATCGCCCGTGAGCTCCTCACGGGCGAGTCGGTACCCCGCGCCGCTTCCTCGGCGCGGCAGGCGCCGTTCCCACCGGGCGAGCCGGCGCCTGCCACGGGCTCTGGCTCCCTGCCTGGCCTCACCTCGGCTGATCCTGGCACGCCACCGCTGCAGCCGGTCGAGGCAGGCGTCGCCTTGCACCCCAACCTCGATGCCGCCGCGCCCGACGGCGCCGAGACGCAAGAGCCCCCTCGAGCGCGGCCCGGACTTGAGGCGGCGAGTGAGAAGATACCGGCTCCGGCCCCGCCGCCGGCGGCGTCCAGCCAGGCAGCGCGGCCTGCGGGGGCGGCTCGACCGACTGACGATGGTGCCGCTTCCGCGCCGGGACTGGCGGAGGTGGTCGCGCCCGCCGCGCCGCCCAGCGAAACGGGTTCCCAGGGGCTGGAGACAACAGCTCCCCCCCTTTCAGGCGGCGCAGCGTCGCGTGGCGGGGCGCGAACGGCTGACGCACTCGACGTGGCGGCCCCACCCGTCGACTCGGGCGATGGAACGGCGCGCGCAGAGGCCAGCGTAGCGATGACCCCGACGGCATCATTGGCTGAGGCGGGCCGGCGGCTCCTCCGCGACCAGTACGAGCGGCTGCTCGAAATGGAGCCAATCGCCCGCGCCGGGGAAGACCCGCGCGGCGCCCATCAGCTCCGCGTGGCGACGCGCCGGCTGCGGGCCGCGCTGCGCGTGCTCGAGGATACTGTCTACGAGCCGAGCGTGACGCGCCGCTTCCGCCGCGGCCTGCGCGCGCTCGCCAACGCCGTGGCGGCGGTGCGCGAGGCGGACGTGCTCCTGGCGGACATCGACGCCTACGCGGCGCGTCTCTCGGCCGGCGAGGCACTGGCGCTCGAACCGCTCAGACGCGCGGTTGCCGAGCGGCGCCAACGCGACCACGCCGCCATGCTCCGGGCGCTCGACGACGGCAAGACCCGCCGCCTGCTCGACGAGCTGGGCGACTTCGTGCGCACGCCGGGCGCCGGGGTGCGCCCGCACCCGCCCGACGCGCTCGAGGTGCCGCCGACGTTGGTGCGCCACTTCGCCGGCAGCACGATCTGGCGGCGCTACGAGGCCGTGCTCGCCTACGAGACGGCGCTGCCCGCGCCGGTCGAGACGTTGCACCGGCTGCGCGTCGCCGGCAAGTGGCTGCGCTACACGCTCGAGTTCTTCGCCGAGGCCCTGCCTGGTGGCGCGCGCGATGTGCTGAAGCCGATCGTGGCGATGCAGGACGAGCTCGGCGCGCTCAATGACGACGAGGTCGCGGTGCGGATCATCGACGAAGTGCTGGTTGAGCGGGCAACCCACCTCGACGCGGGCTCCCGGCGCTACCGGGTCGTGAGCGCCCGGGGAGAGCCCGAGGCGAAGCGCGGCAAGGACAAGGGTCGACCGCACCCGGCCGAGGTGGTGGTGCTACTGCCCCACGAGCCGGGCGACCCGGCCACGGACCCGGTGCTGGCTGCCCTCACCGCCTACCGCCGGGCGCGGCTCGACCACCTCGATGCGGGCGCCACCGCCTTCTTGCACGGGGGCTGGCCCGCGATCACCGGCGCACCGTTCCGGCGCAAGCTGCTCGACCTGATCGCGGCACTGTAGGCGGGCACCGGCCGACCGAGCCAAGGGCCCGCGGGGCATCGAGCCAGCCCGCCCGGCTCAGACGTCGAGCCGGGTGCGGGCGGTCTCCAGCTCGGCGGTGAGATCGCCGACTTGCTCGACCCGGGCGCGCAGCGTGCGTAGGGAGAAGGCGGCCGGGTCGACGTCGCCCGCCTCAACCTCCGCCCAAGTCAGGGGCGTCGAGACCCGCGCGCCGGGCACCGGGCGAACGCTGTAGGGAGCCACGGTCGACTTCGCCAGGCTGTTCTGTGAGTAGTCGACCAGCACGCAGTCGGGTCGGCGCTCGACCCGGTAGTCGAGCGTCACCAGATGAGGCAGCTCCGCCCGTAGCTCTTTGCCGATCCGTTCGCAGACCGCCCGCACCACGTCGAACGTTGGGCCGGGTTCGATCGGCACCAGCACGTGGGCGCCCCGCTTGCCGCTCGTCTTGGGGAAGCCCGTCAGGCCCCGCCGCTCGAGCGCGCCCCGGAGCCGGGCCGCCACGCGGAGCGCGTCGCGCAGCCCGAGGCGCGGGCCGGGATCGAGGTCGAACATCAGCAGATCGGGTCGCTCGATGTCGGGCACGCGCGAGAGCCACGGGTGGAGCTCGATGGCGCTGCGGTTTGCGGCCCAGACGAGCGTACGCGCATCGGTGGCGACGATCGGGCAGCTCGTCCTCCCATCGGTGCGCACGCGGTAAGGCGTGCAGGCGAGCCACGCGGGCGCCCTGGCCGGGCGGCTGCGAAGGTAGTAGGGCGGAGCGTCGATCCCGTCGGGGTAGGGCTTGAGCGTGAGCGGACGGCCGCGCAGGAGGGGGAGCACGAGCGGCGCCACGTCGAGGTAGTAGGCCACGAGGTCACGCTTGGTGATGCCGTCGGCCGGAAACAGCACGCGGTCGGGGTGCGTGATCGTGATCCGCGTCCCGTCGACCTCGACCACCCACTCCCGCCCTTCGCCAAGCCGCCCCACCCGCTTCCTCCCTAGCTCCTCGCCCACGCGCTTCCGGTCGACCCGCGATCCCCGACGACGACCCGCGGCGGCGGTTCTCCTCGCCCGCGCGCTTCCGGCCGACCCTGAAGCGTCACCGCGCCGAACCTCCGCGGCGCCCGGCGGCCGCGTGGGCCGGCGCCGCGTGCCGGCGAGGACATCCTACGCCGACGAGCTGCCCGACCCGTGCTCACCTCCGCTCCCCGCGACCTGGCCGTCGTCGGATGGCTCGCGGGGCGGGTGCGCTTGGCGGCGGGCGATCATGTGCGCGTAGATCCCCGCGCCGAAGCCATTGTCGATGTTGACGACCGCGACGCCGACGGCGCAACTGTTAAGCATGGCGAGCAGGGCCGCCAGCCCGCCGAAGCTGGCGCCGTAGCCCACGCTCGTGGGCACAGCCACGATCGGGCAGCCGGCAAGCCCGGCGACGACGCTGGGCAGAGCGCCCTCCATCCCCGCCGCGACGACGATCGCGCCGGCCTCCGCGAGCGAGGCCCGGTGGGCAAGCAAACGGTGGATGCCCGCGACCCCGACGTCGTAGAGCCGCTCGACGCGGCTGCCCGCCAGCTCCGCCGACAGCGCCGCCTCCTCAGCCACCGGCAGGTCGGCGGTGCCGGCCGCGCAGACGACCACCGGGCGCGCATTCGGATGGGGCGGGCACGGCTCCCCGTGGGCGATGATCCGCGCCTCGGCGTAGAAGCGTGCCGCCGGCAGCACCGCGCGCACGGCGTCGAACTGGCCCGCGTCGGCCCGCGTGGCAAAGACGACGGGATTGTGGCGGGCGAGACCTGTCATGATCGCGGCGACCTGCGCGGGCGTCTTGCCCTGGGCGAAGACGACCTCCGGGAAGCCCACGCGCAGGCTCCGGTGATGGTCGATCCGGGCGAAGCCGAGGTCTTCGTAGGGCAGGTCGCGCAGTCGGGCGAGCGCCGCGTCGACGCCGAGCGAGCCGTCCCGCACCCTGGCGAGCAACCGGCGCAGCTCCGCCTCGCCCATCAGCGCCGTTCCACCATCCGCATCGGCAATACCTCGTTCATGGCGCCGCTACGATAGCCCAGGAGATCCAGCGCCACGTAGGCATAGCCGGCGGCCCGCAGCTCGGCGACGATCGTCTCGCGCAACTCGACGACCCGCCCGAAGTCGGCCGGATCGACCTCCAGGCGCGCCACGCTGTCGTGGTGGCGCACCCGACACGCCCGGAACCCGAGCCGGCGCAGCGCGCTCTCCGCCCGCTCGATCTGCCGCAGCGCACCGGCCGTGACGGGCGTGCCGTAGGGGAGGCGGCTCGACAGGCAGGCGAGCGCTGGCTTGTCCCACACCGGCAAGCCGCGCTCGCGCGCCAGCGTCCGCAGCTCGGCCTTGGTCAGCTCGGCCTCGCGCAGCGGGCTGCGGACGCCGAGCTCGCGCCCGGCGCGCTGTCCCGGCCGAAAGTCGCCCACGTCGTCGAGGTTGAAGCCGTCGGCGACCCAGGCGAAACCGCGCTCCCGGGCAAGCTTGGTCAGGCGGGTGAAGAGCTCACGCTTGCAGAAGTAGCAGCGGTTCGGCGCGTTGGCGACGTAGTTCGGGTCCTCGAGCTCGTGCGTGCGCAGCGTGAGGTGCGCCGCACCGATCCGCTCGGCCAGTGCCACCGCGTCGCGCAGCTCCGCCTCGGGCAGCGATTCCGAGACGGCCGTCACTCCCAGCGCCCGCACGCCCAGCCGATCGTGCGCGACGCTGAGCAGATAGGCACTGTCGACGCCGCCCGAGTAGGCGACGACGACGCTACCCATCTCGGTCAGGATCGCGTCCAGACGCCGCTCTTTGGCACGCGTTGCCGCAGGGATCCTCGGTTCCACGTTGAAAATGGTGTCACCTCCAACGGAGCGTGTGAGGGGAGTATACCGCACCCGGTGAGATGCTCTGGCGGCCACGCACTCACTGGTGCGCGGGTCGAGCCTTGACACAGCATTAACGGAGCTGTTACCACCTCCCGGATTTCTTAAGGGCAGGGAGACGTGCAACGGCTAGCATAAAAACGGAGTCTCAGCGTGGTGGAGGAGGCTAGGGAGAGAGTGTCCAAGCGGGATCTCGATAAGGACATTGTTCTATCCGGTGCGGGGAGCGGCGAGACGTTCGTCGAGGTTGCTGGCCGGCGCTACTCGCGCCGCTCCATCATCCGCCGCGGCGTCGCCTTGGGGGCCATCGTGCTGGCGGGCTCGGCGCTTGGCGGTGCCGTGCCGGTGTCGGTCAGAGCGGCCGGAAGCCGGGCGGCGGGCGGGCCAGGTGCGGCCCCCGGACCTGCGCCCGGCATCGGCTTCGAACCGATCCAGCCGACGGGTATCAGCGTCGACGAAATCGCCGTCGCCCGCGGCCACGGCGTCGAGCCATTGCTGAAGTGGGGTGATCCGATCCGGGCCGGTGGCCCCGACTACGACTCCAGCAACCAGACGCGCGAGCGGCAGGAACAGCAGTTCGGGTACAACTGCGACTTCCTCGCATTCCTACCCTTGCCCCATGGATCGATGGGCTCAGACCGGGGCTTGCTCTGGGTGAACCACGAATATACCAACCCCGAGCTCATGTTCGCCGGCTACGACGAGAAGAACCCGACCCGCCAGCAGGTGGACGTCGAGCTGGCCGCACACGGCGCGAGCATCGTTGCCCTGGTGCGCACTGGGTCGGGCCGGTTCGTCCCCGATCTCGATGCGCCGTTCAACCGGCGCATCACCGCCTTCACGTCGATCCGCCTCTCCGGCCCGGCTGCTGGCCACGACCTGCTCAAAACGGCCGCCGATCCTACCGGGACGGTAGTCGAGGGCATGCTCAACAACTGCGCCGGGGGTGTCACCCCCTGGGGCACGGTTCTTTCGGCCGAGGAGAACTTCCACCAGTACTTCGCGAACCTGGGCGGGCTCGATGCGAACGATCCGCGGGCGAAGTACCACGCCCGTTACGGCCTGCCGAAGGGCGAGTCGGAGCGGAAGTGGGAGCGCTTCTACAGCCGGTTCGACCTGGCCCGCGAGCCAAACGAGGCGTTCCGCTTCGGGTGGGTCGTCGAAGTCGACCCCTATGATCCGGCCTCGGTGCCGGTGAAGCGCACTGCACTCGGCCGTTTCCGCCACGAGGGAGCCACCTTCGCTGTCTCGCCGAGCAACCGCGTCGCCTTCTACAGCGGCGACGACGAGCGCTTCGAGTACGTCTACAAGTTTGTGACCGACCGACCCTACGATCCGGCCAACCGGGCCGCCAACGCTGACCTGCTCGACAGCGGCACCCTCTACGTTGCCCGCTTCAATGACGACGGCACCGGCGACTGGCTGCCGCTCACTTTTGGGCAGGGCCCCCTGACGCCGGCCAACGGCTTCGCCTCGCAGGCCGACGTGCTGATCCGGGCGCGGCAAGCGGGTGATGCGCTGGGCGCCACGAAGATGGACCGCCCCGAGGATATGCAGCTCAACCCGGTCAACCGGAAGGTCTATCTCGCGCTCACCAACAACAACCAGCGCGGTGCAGCGAATCGGCCTGCCCCTGATGCCGCCAACCCGCGCCCCGACAACAAGCATGGCCACTTGATCGAGCTGACCGAGCAGGACGACGATCCGGCGGCAACCCGCTTCACCTGGGAGATCTTCCTGCTCTGCGGCGATCCAGCGGACCCTTCGACCTACTTCGCCGGCTATCCCAAAGAGCTAGTCAGCCCCGTCTCCTGTCCGGACAACGTCAATTTCGACGCCGACGGCAATCTCTGGATCGCCACCGACGGGATGCCGAGCTCGCTCAAGATCAACGACGGCATCATCGTCGTGCCGACCCAGGGCAACCAGCGCGGCAATGCCCAGATGTTCCTGTCGGCGGTCGCCGGCAGTGAGACGGCAAGCTTGGAGTTCATTCCCGACAACCGAACGTTCTTTGTCTCGATCCAGCACCCGGGCGAGGGCGGCACCGTCGAGAAGCCGATCAGCCGCTGGCCGGACGGGACAGGACTGGCGCGCCCCTCGGTCGTGCAGGTCTGGAACTTGAGCGGTGGCCGCGTGGGCGGAGGGGCGAAGTGAGCCCCTTAGGCGGCGCCCCGCATGAGCCCGATCGCGTGGCGGGCTGAAAAACAGCGCCAGCCGGCGGCCGGTGGTCACCTCGATACGGTCGCCGGGACGCCTACTCCGACGCTCTCAGCCGTCTCGACGAGCGCGGCCCAGGTGCGTTCGGGCAAGGGGACTCCGTTGGCCAGGCGCTCTGCCCGGCTGCGCAGCTCGGGCTCGCCGGGGATAAGCACCGCCTCGAACCCCTCGGCCGGCGGCGTGCCACGCATGCGCGCATAGAGCCAGGCGACGTGCCGGGCGAGGGCCTCGCGCGGGCCGAACGCCTCGGCGTCGAGCGCGATGATCGCGGCTGCGCTCGGATCACCGCCCTGCGCGTGCTCCCAGGCGTGGGTGAGGACCGCCGAGAACATAAGCGAGGCGAGCGAGAGCGCGTAGCCTTTGTGCTCGCCCGCCGTGAGCAGTGCGCCCCCGTCGTAGAGGTCCTGCGGCTTGACCGAGGGCCCGCCCGTGCGGTCGATGATCCGCCCGGGTGGCAGGTTGACGCCCTTGTCGCGCGCCACCCGCACCTTCCCTTCGGCCGAGACGGAGGTGGCCGCGTCGAAGACAAAGTCGGGCTCGCCCGCGCCGGCCGGGAAGCCGAAGGAGATGGGATTCGTGCCGAGCGCGCCCCTCGCCCCGCCGTAGGGTGCGACGATGCTGCTGGTGGGCAGCGAGACCGTCACGAACGACGCGACGCCCCGGTTCGCGGCCAGCGCGGTGTACTCGCCCAGGCGGCCGATGTGGTTGCAGCGCACTACGCCGACGTAGGCGATCCCCTCCCGCTTCACCTTGTCGATTGCGATCTCGGTGGCACGGCGCATCGCCACCTGCCCGAAGTTCCAGGCGCCGTCGAGTAGCCCGAGCGCCGGTCGATCCTGGATGAGGCGAAGTTCCGCGCCGGGCACGAGCGTGCCCTTCTGGATCTGCTGCACATAGCCGGGCACGCGGATCACCCCGTGCGAGTCGTGGCCGGTCAGGTTGGCGTCGACCAGGTGGTCGGCCACGATCCGGGCCTCGTTGTCGGGCGTGCCAGCCCGGCGGAAGATGTCGGAGGTGAACTGCCGCAGCGTGGCGGCGTCGAGCGTCGGCATGGCGTCCCCTCCTCAGGCGGTGACCGGCGTGCACGCCGGGGCGCGGCGGTCGACTGCGATCTCGCCGCCCTTCAGCACCAGCTCGATCCTGGCATGGTCCTGGAGCACCTTGATGTCGGCCAGTGGATCGCCGTCGACGACGATCAGGTCGGCCCACTTGCCCGGCTCGACGGTGCCGATCTCGTCGCCCAGCCACAAGCACTCGGCGGCGGTTCGGGTCGTCGCCACGATCGCGTCCATTGGCGTCATGCCGTTCTCGCACATCAGTTGCAGCTCGACGGCGTTGCGGCCCGGGCGGTTGAAGGGCGTGCCGCAGTCGGTGCCCATCGCGATCTTCACGCCGGCGCGGTACGCGCGCTGGAAACTGGCGAAGTGCGACTCGCGCACCGCCATCGCCTTGCGTACGCCGTACTCGGGGATGCCGCTGGCCAGGCCGTGCTCGCAGATGAAGTGGACGGCGGCTAGGGTCGGCACGAGGAAGGTACCGTGCTTGAGCAGCAGCTCGATCGCCTCGTCGTCGAGGTAAATGCCGTGCTCAATGCTGTCCACGCCCGCGATGATCGCGTTCTTGATCCCCTGCGTGCCCTGGGCGTGCGCCAGGCAGTGCTTGCCCGCCTTGTGCGCCTCCTCGGCTGCGGCGCGCATCTCGTCGACTGTCGATTGCGCCGCCCAGGGCTCGTCGCCGTCGGACATGACCCCGCCGGTGGCCGAGGCGAGCTTGATGCAGTCGGCGCCCATCTTGAGCTGGAGGCGGGCGCAGCGGCGCGCCTCGTCCGGCGCGTCGACGACGCCCTCCCGCGCGATCGTCACCTCGGGTCGGAAATAGCTGTCGCCGTGGCCGCCGGTCGAGGTGAGGCCGTGGCCGGGAGCCCGCATGCGCGGACCCGGCACCAGCCCGCGTTCGATCGCCTGCTTCACCGCGATGTTCGCGTAGCCAACGGCACCTGCGTCGCGCACTGCTGTGAAGCCGGCCTCCAGGTGCAGGCGCGCATTTACGGTCGCCTTGATCGCGGTGAACGGCACCAGATCCTTGAGCCGCTGCATCGGGTTCGGGTTGCCGTCGCTGCAGATGTGGATGTGGGCGTCGATCAGCCCCGGCAGCACTGTGCGGTCGCGCGCATCGATTACCTGCGCGCCGGGCGGCACTGTCTCGCCATCGGCCACGCCAACGACGCACCCGCGCTCGACCAGGACAGTCACGTTGTGTCGCGGCGCGGCCCCCGTACCATCGATGAGAGTACCGCACCGGATCGCTAGATTCGCGTTCGCCATCTCTTTCCCCACTGCCTCCCGCCCGTCTCGCGGCGCCAGTATACCGCACGCCCTGCCGGGCAGCGGCCGACCCGCCCCGCCAGCAAAGCGAAGCCCGCTCGCCACACCGCGAGCGGGCCAATCCGAGCCTGGAAGCGCGCTGGTCTCGACATCGGCCTACCCCGGCCCACCCCCACCAACCCCGGCCCATCGACCGGGCCGTGAGGACGCGCGACGCCCAGAGCCGCGCAACGGAGCCCTCTCCCAGCATTGGCAGAGGGTTGGGTGAGGGCTCCCGTCCCCTACTTCAACCGCGGGTCAAGCGCGTCGCGCATGCCGTCGCCCAGGAGGTTGAAGGCGAGGACCGTGAGCATGATGAAGATGCCGGGCACCACTGTGATGTGGGCGGCGCGGCGCAGATGCTCGCGGCCGTCGTTGAGCATGCCGCCCCAGGACGGGAACGGCGGCTGGGCGCCCAGCCCGATGAAGCTCAACCCCGCCTCCGTCAGGATTGCGCCACCGAGCGCCAGCGTCGAGCGCACGATTACGATGGCGAGGATGTTGGGCATGACATGCAGCGCGATGATGCGACCTGAGCTCGCCCCCAGCGTGCGCGCGGCGTCGACATAGTCCATGCCCCTGATCGACAGCACCGAGGAGCGGATCAGGCGCGCGAAGCGCGGGATCTCGACGATGCCGATCGCGATCATCGCGTTCTGGATGCTCGGCCCCAGCGAGGACGCGATGGCGATCGCTAGCAGCAGGCCGGGGAAGGCGATCATCACGTCCATGATGAACGAGAGGACGACGTCGACGTTCTTGCCGAAGTAGCCCGCCGCCGCGCCCATGGGGATGCCGAACAGGAGGGCGATCCCCACCGAGATCAGCCCGACCGAGAGCGAGACCCGCGAGCCGTAGATGATGCGCGAGAGGACGTCGCGCCCGAACTGGTCGGTGCCGAACGGATGGGCCAGGCTCGGCCCCTCGAACCGCTGATTCATCTGCTGCGCCGCGTAGGGGTACGGCGCGATCACGTCGGCGAACAGCGCCATGCCGATGAGTGCGACGATGAGCGCGAGCGCCGCCATCGAGGCCCAGTCGCGCCGCAGGCGGCGCCAGGTCATCGCCTTGAGGCTCTCGGGCGACCGCAACTCCGTGCGAGCGAGTGTGCGTTCCGCTACCGCCATCCCTCATCCCCCCTCCCTACCCCGCGGGCTCAGGCGTACTTGATCCGTGGGTCGATGATGACGAACAGGATGTCGAGGAGCAAGTTGACGGCCACGAACGTGACCGCGACCAGCAACACGGTGCCGCGCAGCACCGGGTAGTCGCGCTGGCCGATCGCCTGCACCGCCAGGCGGCCGATGCCGGGCCAGGCGAAGACCGTTTCGGTTAGGAAGGCGCCGCCGAGCAGCGCGCCGATCTGGAGGCCGAGCACCGTCGCCACCGGGATCATCGCATTGCGCATGGCGTGGCCCAGAATCACCGCCGACTCGCGCAGGCCCTTCGCCCGGGCGGTGCGCAGGTAGTCCTGGCGCAGCACCTCGAGCATCGAGGAGCGGGTCAGGCGGGCGACCACGGCGGCGTTGCCCACACCCAGGGCCGCCGCCGGCAGGATCAGGTTGCGGATGTCGCCGGTGCCGGAAGCCGGCAGCAGGTTGAGGTAGAGCGAGAAGACGAGAATGAGCAGGATGCCGAGGTAGAAAACGGGCAGGCTGGCGAAGATCGTCCCGAAGATGATCGTCGTGCGGTCGATCCACGAGTTCTGCTTCACCGCCGAGAGCACGCCCAGGGCAACGCCGAGCGTCGAAGCGATGACGAACGCGGCCGCCGCAAGCTGGGCGGTCGCCGGCAGGCGGTTGGCGATCTCGGTGGTGACGGGCAGCTTGCTGCGGTAGGAGAAGCCGAGGTCACCCCGCAGCGCGTTGAGGACGAAGTCGGCGTACTGGATGTACCACGGCTTGTTGAGGCCGAGCGCCTCGCGCATGGCCGCCAGCTCCTCCTGCGGCGCGCGCTCACCCAGCACGATCATCGCCGGGTCGCCCGGCGTGAAGAGCGTGATCACGAACAAGACGAAGGCGACGCCGAGCAGCACCGGGATCGCCAGCAGGACCTTCTTGATGACGTAGCGCACGAGCACGGCCCCACCCCCTTGCAGCGGGCCGGGACCGGCGGGCGCGGCCCTGCGCGAGCGCGCCCGCCGACCGGCTCAGCCGTCAGCGCTTCTCGATGAAAACGTCGATGAATTCCTGGCGGCCGAGCGGGTGGATCTTGAAGCCCTGCACGTTCGGCCGCAGGCCGGCTGAGGTGATGCCGTGCCGGATCGTCTTCCAGGGCGCTTCGCTCAGGATGATCTCCTGCGCGCGCATGTACATGGACTTGCGCTCGTCCTGGTTGATCGTGATCTGCGCCTTGCTTAGCAGCTCGTCCACCTGTTCGTTCTTGTAGAACGCCCGGTTGCCAGAGGCGCCCCAGTTCTTCGAGTGGAAGAGCGGGAAGAGGATGCTATCGGGGTCCGACCCGCCGTTCCAGCCGAGGATGAACATCTGGTGGCTGCCCTCGCGCAGGTAGCTGAGGAAGCCGCCCCACTCCATCACCTTAATGGTGATGTCGAGGCCGAGCACCTCCTTCACCTGCGCCTGGATCCGCTCCGCCATCGCGCGCGTATCCGGCGTCTCGTTCACGGCCAGCTCGATCGGCGCCCCGCTGTAGCCGGATTCCTGGTAGAGCTGCTTGGCGAGCTGCGGGTTGAACTCATACTTGGGCACATTCGGGTTGAACGCCCAGTTCGACGGATTGAGCGGAGAGATCGCGGAGAGGCCAAGCCCGTAGAAGATCGTCTCGCGGATTTCATCCCGGTCGATCGCGTAGGCAATCGCCTGGCGCAGCTTGACGTTGTCCTTGAACGGCTCCTTCTGCGTGTGGAAGGCGAGGTAGGTGATATTGATCGCGGGCGCGATCTGGACCTGGACCTTGCCCTCCTTCTGGAGCCGATCGACCTCGGCCGGCGGCAGGCCCATCATGTAGTCGATGCCGCCCGACTCCAGGTCCACCAGGCGCGTGTTGGTGTCCGGGATCGGCCGGAAGACGACCCGGTCGAGCGCCGGCTTGGTGGGGCCCCAGTAGTCCGGGTTCTTCTCGACGGTGGCGCGGTCGCCCGTCCGCCACTCGACGAACTTGAACGGCCCCGTCCCGACCGGCTTCTGGGCATAGTCAGCGCCGGCCGCCTCGACCGCCTTGCGGTTCACGATCGCCAGCGACTGGCCGGCTAAGCGGTCAAGGAACGGTGCGAACGGCGCCTTCAGCTCGATCTTAACGGTGTACTTGTCGATGGCCGTGACCTTGTCGGGCGACTCGATCGCGTCGGTGAGCAGCCACGAGCGTGGGGACTTCGTCGCCGGATCCATGACGCGGCGGTAGGTGAAGACGACGTCGTCCGCCGTCAGCTCCTCACCGTTGTGGAACTTGATGCCCCGGCGCAGCGTGAAGACGTAGGTCTTGTCGTCGGGCTGTTCGACCTTCTCGGCGAGGAACGGCACGATCCGCGTCTCGAAGTCCGTCTTCATCAGCGGCTCGTGGATCTGCTGCGAGACGTAGGACGAGTAGACGTCGGTGGACATCGGGGGGTCGAGCGTGACGACGTCGGCCTCCATGCCGACGGTGAGCGTGCCGCCTTCGACGCGGGCACGAGCCGGCTGGGCCGCAGCAGCAGGGGAGCTG
>JBHOQZ010000408.1:0-2381 GCA_042408635.1 Chloroflexota bacterium | reverse complement strand
CGACCCAGGCGGCCGCGCCGCGCTCAGGGCGGCAATTTACCACACGGCCGGCACTCCCGAGGGGGTGCCGGCCGTGTGGTCTATTGCCGCCCTGAGCGCGGCGCGGAGGGTGATCCGCGCGGCTGCGTCAGGGGTACATGGGGTAGGACCAGGCCGGGTTACCCCAGTAGGGGAGCGCGCCGGAGCCGCCCGGCGGCGGGTAGCTGCCGTAGTAGGGCAGGCCACCCCAGCCCGGGTAGCCGTAGTAGCTGCCGGAGCCGTAGGTGCCCGGGTAGGCGGTGCCGCCGTAGCCCGCGTAGCCGGGGTAGTAGTAGATGCCGGGATAGGCATAGCCGTAGCTGTAGGAGCCGGGGTAGAAGTAGGTCGCGGCGTTGCCCTGCGGCCCCCAGCTCGGGTACCCGTAGTTGCCGGGGTAGGCGTAGCCGGAGCCGTTCACGCCCAGGTAGCCGGGGAAGTAGTACGGCCCCTGGTAGCCCTGGTAGTTGCCGTCCCCGTAGCCGTTGCTCATACTGGCGGCCTCGGGTCCGACCTCGGTGGTCAACTCGGCGACGCCGCCCTGCGCCGTGGCGCGCAGCGACACCCAGTCCCCGAACTTCACGTCCTTGAAGACGAAGTTGCCGTTGCTGTACTGGTCGATGGTCTGGGTCAGCACGTTGCCGTTCTTCAGCCGCAGCTCGAGCTTGACGGTCTGCGTGCCGGGCGGCACGTTGCGCACAGCGCCACTCACCGTCGTCGCGCCCTGCACGGTCGGGGTGAGCACGATCGTGAAGCCATCCGCCGCGGCGGGCGTGACCGCCCCGCCCAGGACGGCCAGCGCCAGCGCCGCGACCAGGAGCACCCGAATCATGGCCCGTCGTCCTCCTCTAGCCCTCGCGCGCCGGTCGCCGGCGCGCCCTGCCTCGTGGTTATGTCGTCTCGGCCGCGGTGGCGGCTGCTGCGTGGGCGGCGTCCAGGCGGGCGCCGGTGCCCAGGGCGAAGCGCGCGAGCGGCGTGTAGCGCGGGCCGCTCGGGAACAACTCGCTGCGGATCAGAGCGATCGCGTCGACCTGCTGCTCGCCGAGGTCACCGACCCGATGGCGCTGGAGCCCCTCACCGATCAGGCGCACGTCGTCGGGCGGGGCGGTCTCGCGCACGCGCGCCACCGTCAGGTGCGCCGAGAACGGCCGCGTCTCGCGGGCGAAGCCCAGGTGCGCGAGCTCATCGTCGAGCGCACGGCGCAGCGGCTTGAGCGGGGCCGGCTCGAGCTCGGCCCCGAGCCAGAGCACGTGCGGCTTGCCGCTCGTCGGGAAGCCACCCGAGCCGCCGACGCGCAGGGTGAGCGGCCGGGCGGCGGCCGCCGCGGCCGCGACCGCCGCCTCGATATCCGGCAGGACGTGCCGCGGTGTCTCGCCGAGGAACTTGAGCGTGATGTGCAGATTGTCCACGGCGACCCACTTCAGGGGGGTGCCGCTCGCCCCGCCGGCCTTGAGGCGCTCGGTCACGGCGGCGCGCAGCCGGCGCGCGGCGTCCTCGACTGCCGTGCGCAGCTCCGGGCTCAACTCGATCGCGACGAACAGGCGCAGTTCGCTCGTTCGGTCCATACGCCTATCCTACCACGTCCAGGCGCTCAAGCGGTCGGCGCAGGGTTCAACCGAAACACGCGCGACGCATTACCGCCCAGAATCGCCGCCAGGTCCGCCGGATCGAGCGGGAGCTGACGCAGGCGCCGCAGGTAACGCGCCGGGCGCGAGAGCGGGTAGTCGGTGGCGAACAGGACGCGCCCGGCGCCGACCAGGCGCGGCACGTGGACGAACACGCTCCAATCGTAGAGGTAGGCCGACGCCGCCGAGTCGTAGACGGCGCCCGCGAGCGCGGCGGCCACCTCGGGCATCAGCTCGTAGAACGGCAGCCCGCCGCCCCAGTGCGCCAGCACGACGCGCAGCCGGGGGAACTCCGCCACCAGCCGCAGCACGCGCGGGGGCGTCACCGTCCCCTTGCCGGGGTAGAGGTGGCCGACCGGCTCGCTCGTGTGCAGCACGAGCGGCAGGTCGTGCTGCACCAGCACCTCGACCACCGGGCCGAGCACCGCCGGGCGGTCGAGGTCGAGCCCCTGGCCGTCCGGCATCAGTTCCCCGGCGCCGCGCAGGCCGAGCGCGAGGCAGCGCTCGACCTCGGCCGCCGCCGCCTCACCGGCCCGCGGCGCAAACGCCGCCACGCCATGGAGGCGGCCCGGGCAACGCCGGATCGCATCGAGCAGGTAGTCGTTTTCGTCCCGGCAGAGGGCGAGGTCGCGCCAGCCCCAGCCCACCGCGACCGCCACGTCGACGCCGTGCGCGTCCATGTCCGCGATCAGCTCCTCCGGCGAGGCGAGCCGCACCTTGCCGGGCGAGTAGAGCTCGCCG
>JBHOQZ010000147.1:0-2238 GCA_042408635.1 Chloroflexota bacterium | reverse complement strand
ACCCGCTGGGGCGCCTCGCCACGGTCGAGGACGTCGCGGGCGTCGCCGCCTTCCTCGCCAGCGACCGCGCCGCCTACCTCACCGGCACCTACACGCTCGTCGACGGCGGCATGGCCGACCGCACCTACGACCCGGCGGACGGAGTCACCCGCCAGTTCACCGCGATCCGCGCCGCGCGCCGGGAACAGGCCGGCGACGAGCTGCTGGCCGAGATCGACCGCGCCGCCGAGCGGGGTCGCGCCGCCTACGCCGAAGCGCGGGAGCGGCTCGGCCTCGCCTGATGCCGCTGGCTCGGCCCCGCTCCCCATACGCAGCGAGGCCGCGCCTGCAGCGCGGGCGACCGCGCGGCTGCTACGCTGCCGGCAGGCACACCACGGCGGCCGGAAGGGGCGATCCGTCGGCTCGGAGAGCCGATCCGCCGGGCTCAGAGGAGCGAGACGGGATCGACGTCGATCGTCCAGCCGAAGGTGGGCGCGGCGGGTGAGCGCGGGGGACGCGCCTCCCGCGGCAGGCCGACGTCGCGCACCACCGGCCGCAGATCGGCCCCACGCAGGATGATCTGGCGGCGGAAAACGCCGCCGATGCGCCGCCGGAAGGCGGGCGCCGGCCCAAGGACCTCGACGTCGGGCAGGCCCAGGCGGGCGATGCCCGCCTCGAGGCGCGCCACCTCGGCCGCCGCCGCCGCCCGGCACCGCTCCTCGTTCGAGTGGCTGAACAGCAGGCGGATGAGCTGGCCGGCCGGGGGGTAGCCGTGCCGACGGCGGAAGGCGAGCTCGGCCTCGAAGAAGCCGACGAAGTC
Source organism: Chloroflexota bacterium (assembly GCA_042408635.1). GTDB lineage: Bacteria > Chloroflexota > UBA6077 > FW602-bin22 > JBHOQZ01 > JBHOQZ01. The sequence continues at coordinate 1,439 of JBHOQZ010000147.1, read as the reverse complement.
GTGCGCCGCCGCCGCCCGGATCGCGTAGTGGTCAGGGCTGAACGTCTGGAGGATGACGCGGCCGGGGCGGGTGCTGCGGCCCGCGCGCCCGGCGACCTGCTCGATGAGCTGGAAGGTGCGCTCGGCCGCGCGGAAGTCGGGCAGGAAGAGCGCCGTGTCGGCCGAGACGACGCCCACGAGTGTGACGCGGGGCAGATCCAACCCCTTGGCGACGAGCTGCGTGCCGACCAGGACATCGGCCTCACCCCGGGCGAAGAGCCCCAGCAGCTCGGCCGGGGCGGTGCGCGAGGCGCCAACCGAATCGCGGTCCCAGCGCAGCACCCGGGCGGCGGGCAGGAGCGCGCGCGCCTCCGCTTCGACGCGCTGCGTGCCCACACCGTGGAAGCCGAGGTCGGCCCGCCGGCAGACCGGGCAGCGGTGCGGCACACGGGCGTGGTGGCCGCACTGGTGGCAGCGCAGCTCCTCGCGCTCACCGTGGTAGACGAGGGCCACGTCGCAGCGCGGGCAGGCGAGCACATGGCCGCAGGCCTGGCACTGCACGAACGTCGCGGTGCCGCGCCGGTTGAGGAACAGGATGGCCTGCTCGCGTCGCTCGACCGTCAGCCGCAACGCCTCGGCCAGTGGGCGGCTGAAGGCGCCGTGGACCCCGGCCGCTGCCTCGAGGCGCATGTCGACGACCTCGACCGGGGGTAGCGGCGCCGGCTCGGGGACGACCGCCGCCTGCGGGGGATGGACCAGCCGCAGGGCGGGCGTTCCCTCACCGGTGCGCGCGGGCGCGCGCACGCGCTGGCGCAGCTCGAGCAGGCGATAGGCGCCGGCGCGTGCCCGCGCGTAGGTCTCGACGTCCGGTGTGGCGCTGCCCAGCACGAGCGTGGCGCCGGTGAGCCGCGCCAGCTCGTGGGCGACCTCGCGGGCGTGGTAGCGTGGGGCGGGGTCCTCCTGCTTGTAGGTCCATTCGTGTGCCTCGTCGAGCACGATCAGCCCGGGATCACCCAGCGGCGCGAAGAGCGCCGAGCGCGCGCCCACGACGACCCGCGCCTGGCCGTCGCGGATGCGCCGCCATTCGTCGAAGCGCTCACCCGCGCGCAGCCCGCTATGGACCAGTGCGACCAGGCCCGGGAAGTGCGCCGCCAGGCGCTCGGCCACCTGCGGCTCCAGGGCGATCTCGGGCACCAGCACGAACGCCGAGCGGCCGAGGTCGAGCGCCCGGCGGATGGCGCGCAGGTAGACCTCCGTCTTGCCGCTGCCGGTGACACCGTGGAGCAGAAACGCATCACCGACACCGATCGTCGCCTCGATCGCCTCCGCGGCCGCGGTCTGCTCCTCGGTGAGGGCAACCGGGAGCGGTGGCAGTGCGGCGCGGCCGGCGGCCGGATCCCGGCGCACCTCGCGCTCCTCGAGCGCGATCAGGCCGGTGGCCGCCAGGTCCCGCAGCACCG
>JBHOQZ010000396.1:0-3533 GCA_042408635.1 Chloroflexota bacterium | reverse complement strand
CGGCCGGGCCAGCGCCGGCGGAGGGGGCAACCGGGGCTGCGCGGCGGAGCGAACGCGGACGCTGGCTGCGGCGGCTGCTGGCGCGGACGGTGCCGGCCGACCGGCTGCAGCGGCTGGAGCAGCGCGACACGCTGGTGGCCGTGTTGCTGCTGGTGGTGATCCTGCTGTCTGGGCTCAACATCGTGATGCTGGTGCAACTGCGCCGGCTGGAGCAGTTGCCGAGCGAGCTGCTGGGTACGAGCGCCGATCAGGTTGCCCGGTTGCAGCACGAGACGTTCACCTACGTGCTCAAGATCGACCAGCCGCTCCGCGTGCAGACGGAGGTGCCGATCCAGCGCACCATCGACGTGCCGATCAACACGACACTGCCGATCTCGACCACGATCAACGTGCCGCTCGACCTGCCGATGGGCCGGGTCGAGCTGCCCATTCCGGTGCGGGCGAACGTGCCGATCGACCTGGCGGTGCAGGTGCCGATCAGTGAGACGCTCCAGATCGACACGACGGTGCCGATCCGCACCGACCTGCCGATCGCGATCCGCATCGAGGACACCCCGCTCAAATCGTACCTGGAGGAGCTGGAGCGCCTGCTACGCCGCGTCCAGCGCTGAGGGTGCCTGCCCGGCTGGCCGGCTCGCCGGTCGTGTCGGCGATGATGTCGACAACGCTCATCAGCCGACCAAGGAGCGGGCCCGCACTATCTCCGCACCTTGCCTCAGCCGGGACGAGGCAAGGTGTCCACGCCCGGTGGGTGCGGCCGGGTTCAGCTACCGGCCGCCCAGAGCCGCACCGTCCGATCCGACGAGGCCGCGGCGAGGAGCTGCCCGACGGCGGACACGGCGAGGCAATGGATCGTGTCGGTGTGCCCCTCGAGCGTGTTACGGTCGCTCTCGGTGTCACCTGGGACGACCGCGACGGCCCGGCCCGCATGATCGATGGGATCGAGGGTGCGCGGTCGCCAGGGACGCTCCCGCGAGCCAGGACGGGTCCGTGGCTGTAGAATCGTGGACAAAGAGGGAGCGGGTCGAGGCTGGGCTCGACCCGCTCGGTTGCAGGGAGGGAAGGTTGCTGGGAACGAGGTTCGTGTGCCCTTGCGCGCACGTCCGCCGCTCGTTCGATTGTTGAGGTTGATCAGGTGGCCGATCTGGAGCCACCCGTCTGGCTCGGGTCTACGACCCGAGTGTCGCCGCGGCCACTGCCCTGGCGCTCGCTGGCGGCTACCGCCTCGGGGATCGACCTACGAGCATACTAGCCCGAGCTCATAAAGGTCTGATAAGGAAGTCGCAAAAAAACTGCTAAACGTACGGGGCCTCGCATGCAGGAACTGGATCGCCGGATCGCTGGCCTCAAGCTTCGCCTGGCGGAGATCGACGCGCGCGAGCAGCAGCTCACCACCCTGCGGCGCCAGTACGAGGGGCAGCTCGACCGCGCGATCGAGTACGCCTCCCGGCCCGAGCACCCGCTCGAGGCCGCGCTCGGCGTGATGGCCGACCTGGAGGCGAAGATCGCGGATATCGACCTTGCCCGTCGCCACCTGGAGGCCGTGCGCGGCCGCGCGGCCGACGAGCTGGGCACGCTCCAGCTCACGCGCGCCGTCGATGACGCCAAGACCCAGCTCGCTGAGCTGGTAAGCCGCCGCAACGCGCTCTCGCGCCCGGGCGAGGGCACCGCGGAAGACGCCTCACCCTCGACCGAGGCGGCGGACCTCGACGCCGAGATCGGCCGGCTGCGCCGCCTGATCGACGACGCCAGCGACGAGGCCGCCCGCCGCATCGCCTCGCGCCGCCGCCCCCACCGCTGACACACCTAGCCAGAGGTCTGAATGGGTGGCCTCGCCGGGGACGGGGCGATGAGCTGGCGCAGCAGCTCACGTACCTCACTCTCGTCGCGGTCGCCGTGGTCCAGCTCGCTGAGACGAAACCACGTCGCGTTCGCCGACTCGGCGGCCCTTGGATCGGCTGCCCGCACGTCCTCAACGGCCTCGGCGTGGCTAGCCAACCTATCGCGTAGCGTATCGACGGACGCCTGCCCCTCCCGACAGGCGGCTATCAGGTTTTCAAGTGCCCGTGACAGCGCCATCAGCGCACCTCAGAGCAGGATGAGGCCACGGCGGGCGCCGAGGCGCACGGCCTCGGCCCGGCTGGCCGCGCCGAGCTTGCCGAGGATCGCCGCGACGTGGAACTTGACGGTGTGCTCGCTGATCCCCAGGCGCGCCGCGATCGTCTTGTTCGGCAGTCCCTGCGCGACGAGCTCCAGCACCTCGCGCTCGCGCGGCGTCAGCTCCTCGCCCGCCGCCTCGATCACGGGTAGGGGACGGCCGAGCGGTCCCCCGGCCGGCTCTACCACCACGCTGTCGGCCGCAAGCGTGGGGTCGACGACCGAGAGGCCGTTGCCCACCGCCAGCACCGCCGCGCGGATCGCCCCGACCGGGCTGTCGCGGTCGAGGTAGCCCCAGGGCTGCCGACGCAGCAGCGTGGCCAGCCGTTCGACTCCGGCGACCGGGCCGAGGACGACGAGGCGTAGCCCGGGCCGGGCTTCGGCCAGCTCGACCAGTTCCTCCACGTCCTCCGGCCGCGGCTGGACGACGGCCACGTTCCAGCCTTCGCCGCCCACTGCCATCCCGCCTGTCGGCAGGAGGGCGTCAGTGCCCGGGGCGGCGCCGACGACGACGATCTCGTCCGGCGCCGGCTCCCCGGCCGCGGCGCCCGCGAGGAGGCCGCCGAGCCCGGCGCGGAACGCGGGCGAGGGCGAGACGACGAGCACCCGGAGCATGGTCGCCTCTACACGTAGTCGCCCCGCGCCGCGCCGCCGAGGAAGCGCTCAACGACGTGGCTCGGCACCGCCAGGGCGAACCGGGGCCCGGCCAGCATCGAGTTCACGCCGATCACGCACCCTTCGACGTCGGCCAACGGACCGCCCGAATTGCCGGGTTGCAGCTCGAGGTGCGCCGCGATCAGCGCGCGCCGCGCATTATCAGAGCTCCAGCCGCTGACGATGCCGGCTGTGACGGCGTTGCGCATGCCCCAGGGATGCCCCATCGCGAGCACGAGCTGGCCGACGCGCAGCGTGCGCGAGTCGCCGATCGGGGCCGGCACCGCGCCGGGCGCTGGTGCCCAGTCGCCCGCGGCCCGGCCGGGCCCCGGATCAGGAGTCTGGCGGGGGACCGGCACCTGGATCGCGGCCAGGTCCAGCACCGGGTCGCGCGCGACGACGCGGCCCGGCACTATTTGTCCATCGGACAGCTCGATCTCGGCGGCGTCGCCGCGCGCCACGACGTGGTGGTTGGTGACGATGAGGCCCTCGGCGCGCCAGACGACGCCCGAGCCCGCGCCGGTCGGCGCGAGCCGCAGACCAGATCGCGTCACGCCGCCGCCGCTGCGCACGACGACGACGCTCCGGCGCAGCCGCCCGGCGAGCGCTGCCGCCTCGCCGGGCAGCGATTCGAGGATCAACGAGGAGAACGTTGCTGCCATCGGGGGAGCCTGCTTTCTGTTGAGGCTTTCGCCGCGCCCGCTGGCTGCCTGCCCGGTTGG
>JBHOQZ010000392.1:0-1904 GCA_042408635.1 Chloroflexota bacterium | reverse complement strand
AGGCGATAGTCGCACCATGAGCGAGCCGAACCACGAGCTGCGCGACCGCGACGAGCTGCTCACGCGCATCCGGCAGACGCGCGCGCGCCTCGAAGCCGTGCTGGCCGGTCTAGGCGAGGCCGAGCTGACGGCGCCGGGGCCAGACGGCGGCTGGTCGGTCAAGGATCACCTGGCACACCTGGCGGCGTGGGATCGCCGCCTGCTGGCGACGCTGCAGGGCCGGCCGGGGTACGAAGGGCTTGGCGTCGACCGCGCCCTCTGGAACGGCGGGGACGTCGACGCGCTCAACGCCGTCATCTACGAGCGCAACCGCGACCGGCCGCTGGCCGAGGTGCTGGCCGAGTTCCGGGGCACCCGCGAGGAGGTGCTCAGGGCGCTGGCGGGCATTGGCGAGGAGCGCCTGCGCGCACCGGCCGACCCCGAGGGGGACGATACCCGCCGCGTGCGCGACGTCGTGATCGGCAACACCTGCGAGCACGACGCCGAGCACATCGACTGGATCGGCCGCATGTTCCCGGGCCGCCCCTGAGGGTGCCCCGCCGGAACGTCAATGGTCGTTGCGGCTGGAGACGTAGAGGAATCCGGTCAGGCTGATGATCACCACCGCGATGGCGGCGCCGTAAGCGAGCAGGTCGCGCTCGTTCGACACCGTGATCGCCTGGGCGAGGAAGTTCACCCCCAGCACGACGATGACAACGCTGATGAGCTTGTTCTTGAGGTCGCCAATCGTGCGGATCACGAGCCACGCCGGCAGCGGTAGCGTGTTGTCGATGAAGAGCGTATAGATGCCGAGCGCGGTGATGTAGAGGATCGTCCCGACGAGGAAGAGGTCGGCCAGCTCGATGTAGCCAACCATCAGCGTCTTGCCGAAGTGCCGCCCCTCGTTCAGCTCGGGGATCGCTTCAATCACGGTCCGCACCGTGCCCACGCCACCCAGGATGAGCAGGAGCGCCGCGCCGACGAACAGGCCCACGACCGCCAGCAGCAGCAGATAGCGGGTGAGCGCCACCGTCCGCACCGCCGCGCTGCGCACGCGGCTGAACTGCTCGGCGTCCACCGCTTCGGCGCGTGTTGCCCCGTCGCTCCCAGGTGACTGGAGACGCGTCATGGCGGCCGCCGGTGCGGTCAGGTGGAGACCCGCTCCCGCTTCCTCCGGCGCCCGGGACTCGATCCCCGTCATGCGCCCTGCCGCCCTCCTACTCGCCCATCGCCGTTGCGACCATGGGTGCGCCATCCCTAATCGGGCTGAACGCCCTCCCACTCGCCCGTAGCCGTTGCACCCGGCCGCTGCCGGCTTGGGCCGCATCATACTCCATGCGCCCTATTTGCGCGCCCGCGACCGCGGGCCGGCCCGATCGGCTACCATGGGGCTGGAACGAAGGCAGCCGGGGCAACGGCAACGGGAGGCAATGGTGACGGAGCGAGCGACGCGGCCGGTGGCGGTGGTAACGGGCGCCTCGCGTGGGATCGGCCGGGCCACGGCGCTGGCGCTGGCCCGCGGCGGCTACCACGTCGCCATCTGCGCCCGCGGCGCCGACGCGCTTGGCCGGGTCGCCGAGGCGATCCGCGCCGCCGGGGCGGAGGTCGAGGCGGTCGCCATGGACGTGGCGGACGAGGCGGCGGTCCGCGACCTCTTCGCCCGCATCGAACGGCGCTGGAACCGCCTGGACGTGCTCGTGAACAACGCTGCCGCCCTCGTCCTGCGCCCCTTCGCGGAGATGGACACCGCGACCTGGGAGGGCGTGATGGCGACGAACGTGCGCGGCGCCTTCCTCTGCAGCCGCGAGGCGTTCCGCCTGATGCCGCGCGGCGGGGGCGGGCAGATCATCAACCTCGCGTCGCTGTCGGGCCTGCGCGGCCCCGAGAAGTTCCCCGGGATGAGCAGCTACATCGTCTCGAAGTAC
>JBHOQZ010000385.1:0-4547 GCA_042408635.1 Chloroflexota bacterium | reverse complement strand
GGGCGATCCCTGCCGCGGTCGAGCCGCGGGTCTTGTGGTGGGTGAGCACGAACAGGAATTCGCGGACGCCGTCGTTGGCGAGCGCCGCCAGGCGCAAATTCTCTATGATGAACAGGCCGTGGCGGACGTTGAGCCACTGCGGCACGACGAACGGCCGCGCCGGGTCCTCGCCGGGAACCGCCCCGAAGCTCCAGGTGTCGGCGCCGGTGAGGGCGACGCGACGCTCGACCAGCCATTCGGCGGCCGCCATGCCGATGCCGGGCTCGCCCGAGACGTAGCCGGCCGGGTCGTCGTCCCAGAGCGTGCCCCAGCCGGTGTGGAGGAGGAGGACGTCGCCCGGCTCGACGCCGAGCCCCGCCCGGGCGAGCGCCCCGTCGATCTCCTCGGGCGTGACCACCTGTCCGGCGTCGAGGCGCGGCACGCCGCGGTAGCGCGCCACGTCCGCCAGCACCCCGCGCGCGATGATCGGCGGCACCGTCTCGATGCCGAGCCGGTTGGTGCCCCACGTCTCGACGATCTCCTGCGCCCGCCAGCCGTTGTAGAAGCGGTCGCCGATCTGGAGGTGGTTCAGCCCGTCGAGGTGCGTGCCGATCTGGAGGCTGCCGGTGACCAGCTCGGTGATCCAGTTGACCGCGTTGCGGCCCAGACCCTCCGGCCGGCCGCCGGGCTCGCGCGGGTTGATCAGGTGGGCGCTGCTGACGAGTGTCTGCTGCCAGTAGCGCCCCGGGAACGCGGGCGCGCTCGCGTCGAGCACGTGGCCCAGATCGTAGATCCGGCCCGACCGCACCAGGCGCGCCGCCCGCACCACCCGCTCGGGCGTGAGCTCGTTGAGCGTGCCGAGCTGATCCTCCGGCCCGAAGCGGGCGGGCCACCAGCGATCCGTCTCCACCTTGCCACCTCCGAGGGATCGACACGGTTCCGGGCAGTACCTGCTCCCTGGCCGCCCGGGAGTGCCCCCGGGCGGAGTTGCGAAGTCCCCTGCGGGGGCTGGGACGCGTCCTCGTGAGCCGGCTTCAGCCGGCTACGCAATCTAAGCGCGGGGCTTCGAGCCCCGCGCGGCCCGGTCGCTCACTCCGGCGCAACCTCGACGTAGACTTTGATTGCACCGCGCGCGTTGATCAGCGTGTCGATCAGCTCGCGGTAGCTCTCCAGGCCCCGGATCGGGTGCGTCAGCAACCGCTCGCACCAGCCGGGGAACTCGGCCTCGGCGCGGGCGAGGTCGTTGACGGCCGCCTCGAAGTAGTCGCGGTTGCCGTTGACGGTGCCGACCATCACGCGATTGCCGAGCACGAACTCGAGGTTGATCCGGTCGGCCGGCACCTCGACGGTGCGGTTGCCGCCGGTGACGCTCGCCAGGACGAGCACGCCGTTCTTCGCCAGCGCCTCCATCGCCTCGAAGACGAGCGGGGAGAAGCCGCTGGCCTCGTAGATGAGGTCGAAGGGGCCGTGCTGCGCCGCTGCCTCGCGCAGCGGCACCTGGCTCGTGCTGACGTAGGTTGCACCCAGCGCCTCGACCAGGACGGAGTTCAGGTAGGGGCGCGGTGTGCGGGCGAAGGTGGTCACCTCGAGGCCGCGCAGGCGCAGCGCGAGCGTCGCCAGCAGGCCGATCGTGCCCGCGCCGATCACCGCCGCCCGCCGTGGCCGCCAGACGCGCAAGCGGCGCTGGACCTCGTAAGCCTGGATGAGGCCCTTCTCGGCCACGCTGAACGGCTCGACCAGCACGCCGACGTGGCGCAGCCCAGCCGGTACCTTGACGATGTACTCGGGATCGTCGACGTAGTACTCGGTGAGGAAGCCGTGGCGCAGGTTGATGCCGCGCTCGAAGTACTCGTCGTCGGTGGTCATGTCGTAGTGGCCGATGCGGTCGTAGATCGAGCTGCCGGGCCGGCGCACCGTGGCCACGACGTAGTCGCCGGGGCGGAACTCGGTCACGTTCGGCCCGACCGCCTCGACGCGGCCGAAGTTCTCGTGGCCGATGACCAGGAAGTCGTAGCCATCGGGCGCCTGGCCGTACTCGGCGGCGTTGATCTCCTTGTCGGTGCCGTCGGTGCCCACCCGGAGCACCCGGACGAGCACACCGCGTCCGCCGGGCACCTCGTCGAGGCTCGGCTCCGGTAGCTCCGCCAGATGGATGCTGTCCGGCTTGCCCGGAAGAACGGCAACAGCCTTCATGATTCTCTCCTCTCGTTGTCGGAATGATCGAGGTGAGTGCTCACATGCCCCGTGCGCATGGGATCGACCCGTGCGACTCCTGCTCGACCACGGCCGGTGGCGAGGTGGCCTCGGGCACGGCGGGCAGACGATCAGGACGGCGGCGAGCGGCGCGTTAGGAGGCGCGCCACTTGGACAGCGGCGCCGCCGGCTCAACGGATCGCGGCGCGGGCAGGCCCAGGCTGTGGCGCACCTCGAACTGGACGGCGCGGTGGGAGACGCGCAGGTCGAGGAGCACCTGGACGACACCCGCTGCCTGGCAGGCGGCGCCCAGCAGGAAGACGAACAGCGCACCGGTGGCGGCGGCCTCATGGCCGGTAGCGGCGGCCAGCGCGATGGCGAAGGCGCTGGCGATGTAGGTGAGCACGGCCGCCCAGAGCGCCAGGATGGCGTTGCGGACGTGGTGATGGCGGCGCAGGAGCTCGGGCGTCTCGAGGTCCAGCTCGACGAGCCGCTCCTCGGCGAGGTCGGCGGCGCGGTCGGCCCTGAGGGCGACCAGGAGCTCGCGGCGCTCGCGCGCGAAGGCGCGCAGCCGCTCGGTGAGCCCGAAGTAGTGGCCCATGCCAGCGTTGAGCATCATGCCGCAGGTCGTCATCAGCACCGACGGCGCCAGGATCAACTGGATCACGTGCGCCACCGTCTCCGCGCTCATCACGCCCACCCCACCTCCTCCCCGTGCCGCTACCTCCACCGACGCCACCGCCGAATCGGCACCGATCCCAGCCGACCCGGCACTCGCCCGCGCCGCGCCCGGCTCCTGGTTGCCCCCGGCGGTGGGGTCCACAGCCGCTCTACGCGACTGCAGAACCGTCTGCACCGGTGCGAGCCGCGTTACAGCACCCTGCGTGGCCAATATGGATTGGGAGGTAGGGCATGGCACCTCTGCTTCGCCCCAGCTTCCGCCTACCTACGACTTGCGAATGACGATTTCGCAGGTTGCTTCGGCCGGCGGCTAATCTGTCGGTCTCTTGTGGACCCGATCTTGAGGGCGGCGGTCAGGCGAGGAGGCTGGGGTGAGCGTAGAATGCTATCCAAACGGTCGAGCATCGGGTGCGAGACGGGTATAAGCGCGACGGAGCAGAGCGATCGAGTATGGCAGAGCCGATGACGGCGCAGCAGGTGCGCGCCCTGATCGATGGGGGAGAGAACTTGACGGTCGAGTTCAAGGGAGAATCGCACCGGCCGCTATCGGACCACGAACTGCTGGAGGCGGTGGTCTGCCTCGCCAACCGGCCGGAAGGCGAGACTGGTTGGGTGCTAGTGGGCGTCGAGGATGACGGGCGCGTGAGCGGGGTACAGCCACGGTCTGGGCAAGCCATCGATCCCTTGCATGTAGTGTCGCTCATCGCGAGTCGGACGCGACCCTCGCTGGCCTGCCGGGCGGAGGTGTTTGAGGTCGAGGGCAAGCCCGTACTGGTGATCCAGGTGCCGCGGCCGTCGGCACCGGTGGGCACGGCGGACGGGCTCTACAAGCGCCGAACGATCGGCGACCGAGGACGCCCACAGTGCCTGCCCTACCACTTTCACGAGATGCAGGCGGATCGCGCCAGCAGGGGTATCGCCGACTACTCGGCGCTGGAGGTGGCATAGGCGCGGTGGGAGGATCTCGACCCGCTGGAGTTCGAGCGCTACCGACGGTACATCCGCGAGAGCCAAGGGCGGGGCGATGTGGCGCTCGTCGATCTGTCGGACCTCGATCTGGCGAAGGTGCTCGGCGCGGTGGACGTCTCCGACCGAGGGGTGACCATCCGGCTGGCCGGGCTGCTCTTGTTCGGGCGGGAGGAGGCGCTGCGACGGTTCGTGCCCACGCACGAGGTGGCCTGGCAGGAGCTGACGGGGACGAGCGTCGCCGCGAATTCGTTCTACCGCTGGCCGCTGCTTCGGGTGGCCGAGCAGTTCTTCACGCTGTTTCGGGCGAAGAACCGGGAGAAGGAGATCCGGGTGGGGCTGGTGCGCGTGCCGGTGCCGGACTACCCGGAGGCGGCGTTTCGAGAGGGGTTGGCGAACGCGCTGGTGCACCGCGACTACGGGGCACTGGGAGCGATCCACGTACAGTGGCGCCAGGAGGAGATCGAGATCGGCAACCCGGGCGGCTTCCCAGAGGGGGTGCGACTCGACAATCTGCTGGTGACGCAGCCGCGGCCGCGCAACCTGTTGCTGGCAGACGCGTTCAAGCGGGCGGGGGTGGTGGAGCGGAGCGCGCGTGGAGTCGACCTGATCTTCGAGACACAATTGCGGGCCGGCCGGCCGGCGCCGTCGTATGAGGGAAGCGACGCGTGGAGCGTGGTGTTGCGGCTGCGCGGTGGGCAGGCGAATCTCGCGTTCGTGCGGCTGAT
>JBHOQZ010000383.1:0-2895 GCA_042408635.1 Chloroflexota bacterium | reverse complement strand
CTTCAGCAACCCGCGCCGGCGCGACGGCCGGCCCGTGAACTTCGGCGCGGCCGGCACGATCACGTTCATCGTGCCCTGGCACCGCATCACCTACGTCGAGTTCGTGCCGAGCGAGCGCGGGCGCACCGACATCCTGGACTTCGTCAGGGAGGAGCGCTGAGCGCCATGGCGACGAGCGACCGAGCGCCCGCGGCGCCGCGCTGGAACGATCAGGGACTCGCCCCGGCCATCGTGCAGCACGCCGACACCGGGGAGGTGCTGATGCTGGGCTGGGTCAACGCCGAGGCGCTGGCCCGCACGCTCGAGACCGGCCTGGCCTGGTTCTGGAGCCGCAGTCGCGGCCGGCTCTGGCAGAAGGGGGAGACCTCGGGCCACGTGATCACGGTCTCCGAGGTGCGGCTCGACTGCGACGGCGATGCGCTGCTCTACCGCGGGCTGCCCACCGGCCCGACCTGCCACACCGGGCACCCGAGCTGCTTCTTCAGCCGGCTCACTGCCGGCGACGACGGCGCCTGGCACGTCGAGCCGGCCCCAGGAGGGACGTCCGAGCACGCGCCAGCACCCGCCATTATCGACGAGGTCTATGCGGTGGTGCGGCAGCGGCAGCGCGATCTGCCGGAGGGCTCGTACACCGCCTACCTGTTCAAGAGCGGCGTCGACAAGATCGGCAAGAAGATCGGCGAGGAGGCGGCCGAGGTGATCATCGCGGCCAAGAACGGCGAGGCCGGGCCGCTCGCGCTCGAAACCGCCGATCTACTCTACCACGCGCTGGTCATGCTGGCGGCCTGCGGCGTCGACCCGGCGCTGGTCTGGGCGGAGCTAGCGAAGCGGCGCCGCTAGGCGGGCGCTAGGCCGCCTCCCGGTGCCGGGCCGTCTGCTCGGTCGGCAGCGACGGGGAGGCGAACATCGGCCGCACGAGCAGCCACACGCCGAACGCGAAGCAGAGGTAGGCGAACACCTTGTAGGCGTAGCCGAACCAGAAGATCGCGTCGTAGAACTCGCGGTGCGCAAGGAAGGCGGTGCCCGCGAGCGCCAGGCCGAGCACGCCCAGGGCGAAGACGAGCTGCACATCCTGGCCGCGCCGCCGCCAGAGGCGTAGGTACGCCACGACGACGACGACCTGGAGCATGACCGCCAGCAGCTCGAGCGCGCGATAGATCGTCGGCTCGCCCCGCGTGACCTCGGACTCGCTCGGCGCGCCGCCGAGCACGATGGTCACGCCGAGCGTGAGCGCCGCGAGCGCGAACGTGGCGAGCGCAACGTAGCGCGCCGCGTTCCGGCGGTGGTCGCCCGGGCGCCAGGTCGGCGCCGAGGGCACGGCCACGCTCGCCAGCAGCAGGGCCGAGCCGATCACCCGGCTCAAGCGCCAGAACCAGAGCGAGAGGTCCGCCCCGGCAACCGGGGGCACGTAGGGCTCGCCCGGCGCGGCGATGCTGTGGAGCAGGTCGAGGACACCGAAGGTGAGGAAGGCGAGCCCGAGCAGGAGCAGGCGCAGGCTGCCCGAGAGGGCGTAGGCGCGCACGCCGACGACGAAGACGACCAGGGCGATCAGGGTGCAGGCGACCTGCACGAGGGTGTAGCCCCAGCTCTGGGGCCAGCGCAGGTCGGGCGCGGTCCAGGCGGCTGGCAAGGCGAGGGCGAGCACGAGCGCGGCCGCGAAGAACCAGGCGAGTCGAAGGCGGTGGGTGGGGGAGCTCATCCGAATGCCTCAATTGCCCGCTGAACGATCGAGCGGCGCGGCGAGCCGGTGAGGATGCCCTCGCGTCCCTTGAACGCGCTCTCGATCTCGAGGCCACGTCCCGTGATCCGAATCTGCCGGATGTCGCGGTCGTGCGAGCTCCCCCGTTGCTTGAGCACGAACAGCGCCTGCCGGATACCACTCTCGATCTCGACGTGGCGCAAGACGACGACGGTGTCGACGACGAACGAAAGCCCGTGGCCGGGCGGCTCGGCGCCGCCCAGGAAGCGATAATCCTCGTCGAGGAGCAGCACTGTGACGCCCTCGCGCTTGAACGCGTTGAGCACGAGGCGAAAATGGCGGCGCAACTCCACTGGGTCGGCGGTCAGTTCGCGGAAGTGCGCGGCGCTGTCGATCGCCACCCGTCTGATCCCGAGTGCCTGCATCTCCGCGACCAGGGGGCTGCCGGGCGCGGTCAACTCCTCGATCAACACCTCCGGCGACGTGAACACGGTCCGCAGCGCCTGCTCGCGCTCCAGGTGCCGCAAATCCCAGCCGAACCCGGCCGCATCGCGGTAGAGATCCTCCGGGAACTCCTCAAAGGTGATGTAGAGCCCGGGCTCACGGTGGCGCGTAGCACCTTCCCAGAGGAACTGCAGCGCCAGCGTCGTCTTCCCCGTCCCCGGCGCCCCCTCGACCAGGACGGATGAGCCGGCCAGAAAGCCACCCCCGAGCATGTCGTCGAGCCCGCGGATGCCGGTCGGCACACGTCCGTTCACCGTGCCCCTCCATTGAGCTGCGTGATCCGTGACCGCCCGGCGGGCCCCGATGCGGACGAGCCGAGGGCGCGCGCCCCGGATCGCTCCTGGGCCAGATCGTCGAGCGCCAGGCGGACGAGCTCGGGCGGGCGCCCGATCTGGGCCGCGATCCGCTGGGCCGTGTCGCGCGCGTAGGGGTTGCGCTCGAAGAAGGCGATAACGTCGAGCTTGACATGGGCGAGATCGAACGCGGTCCGGTCGCCGCGCCGCTCAAGCAGCGGCAGGTCGCGGCGGATCGCCTCGGCCAGGCTGCGCAACTGTGTCAACCGGCCGAGCGAGAAGGGCGCCACGCGCTCTGGCGGCCGCGGCAAACGGTTCTGACCAGCGGCTTTCGCGGCCGCGGCGGCGTCGATCTGCCCGGCCGCCCGGTCGCGCAGGTAGGCGTCGGTCAGGTCGATC
>JBHOQZ010000381.1:0-8333 GCA_042408635.1 Chloroflexota bacterium | reverse complement strand
CCTCCCGGATGGCCGGGAGGCTGCTGCGGCGTCTACCCCGCCGGCGCCTCCCGAACCTGGGGACCGTTGTGATACGGTAGGGGCAAAGGACTGACGGGAGCACACCGATGGCGATCCCAGCCGAGTCGCAGTCACCAACTTCCCAGCCAGCGGCGGGCTGCACCGCCGGGACCACGCTGCTCGTCACCCGGCCTGCCAACGAGGTGCCGGGGCCGCCGCAGGGCAAGTGGACCTGGGATGACCTGGTCGCGCTGCCCGACGACGGCCGGCGCTACGAGATCATCGACGGGGTGCTGTACGTGACGCCACCGCCGGGCACTGGTCACGAGGCAATGAATGCGGCCCTGATTTGCCGGCTCTACGAACACGTGGTCGACACCGGCCTGGGCATGGTGTTCGGTGGCAACACGGGGGTGGAGTTGGCGCCGCGTGTGGTGGTGATCCCGGACGTGGTCGTCGTGCTGACGCCGAACCTCAGCAGGATCACGGACCGCTCCATCGCCGGCCCGCCGGACCTGGTGGTCGAGATCGCCTCGCCGAGCACGGCGGGCTACGACCGGCGCCAGAAGCAGGACGCCTACGCCCGCGCCGGCGTGCCCGAGTACTGGATCGCCGATCCGGCGCACCGCACCATCGAGGTGCTCTGCCTTGAAGGCGGCCACTACCAGTCGCTCGGCGTCTTCCAGGGTGCGACGACACTCCCCTCGCGCGTGCTGCCCGGCTTCCCGACGCTCGTCGAGCAACTCTTGCCGCGCCTGCCCGGCCGCGATCCCGCCGCGCCGCAGTGACCCGGCGGCGGCGGCGGGACAGCTGCCGGGCGTTTGCGGCGGGTCAGCGCACGCGGACGAACTTCTGGAAGACGTGGCAGGTGGGCGGGACCAGCCCGCGGCGCACCCGGGCCGTGTACGTCACTTCACCCAGGTAGAGGCTCCCCTCCGAATCGACCGCGATGCCGTGCGGGGCGGCGCAGTGCCCCGGCGCGCAGGGGTCGCCCGCGTCGCCCCAGGCCGAGAGGATGGCACCCGAGGCGTTGCGGATCGTGACGCGCGCGCCCAGACCGTCGGTCTTCACGCGCTCATCGGGGTAGCCGAGCTCCGCCACGTAGAAGACGCCATCGCGGTAATACAGGTCGTCGGGCCGGCGCACATCGGACCACTCGCCCAGGTAGTCGCCGCTCGGGCTGAACCGCTGGACGCGGCTGTTCTGCCGGTCGCCCGCGTAGATCGTGCCGTCGGGGCCGATGCAGATGCCGTGCGGTAGGCGGAACTGGCCCGGGCCGCCCCCGGCCGCGCCCCACGACTGCTTGAGCGTGCCGTCTGGCGCGAAGCGGTGGACGCGGCAGTTGCCGTAGCCGTCGGTGACGTAGAGATCGCCGCTCGGGTCTGGCGACCCAAGATCCGAAGGGTGGCTACTCAGGGCGGCGTTCGTCGGGCCGTTGAACGGCGGCCCGCCGCGGATCGCGTCCCAGCCGCCCTCACCCTTGCCCGTCTCCGAAGGCACACCCGGCGTGCCCAGCGTGAACAGTACCCGCCCGTCGAGCGAGCACTTGCGCACGGTGTGGTCGCCGTTATCGACGCAGTAGAGCACGCCGCCCGAGTCGCCCGAGCGCGCGAAGTGGATGCCGTGCGGGTTCTTGAAGACGCCGTCGCCCCAGGCCGACAGGAGCCGGCCGGAGCGGTCGAAGACGACAACGGGATGCGTGCCCCGGTTGAAGACGTAGACGCGGTCCTCGTCGTCGACCGCCACGCCCGAGGCATCGACGTAGGACCAGCCATCGGGCAGCCGGCCCCACTCGGGGTCGAGCTCATAGATGTAGTCGCCGTAGCCGAAGCGCTCCGCCATGCTGTCCTCACTCCGTGCCGTCGGTCGTAGTCCGCGCCGCCGCAGGTCATTGGCCGCCCGGGCAGGGTGCCGCTATCCCCGGCGAGCCACCGGTCGCCGGGCGGCGTCGTCGGCCGGCCCCGCGTATGGTAGCCTGAACTGGGCCGCGTGGCGAACCGCGGTCCAGGAGGGACGCGAGGCTATGAGCGACCGCAACGAGCCGAACCTGAACGTGGACCCGGAGTCGCAGTACGGGTGGAGCTTCTACGAGAAGCTGGGCAACCTCGACCTGGCCGTCTTCGTCATCGAGTCGGGCGAGGTCGTCATCTCCGACGGCAGCGAGGAGGTGCTGCGGATGGACGCCGAGGACGCGGCCCGGCTCGCCCGCGCGCTGGCGCACGCCGCCGAGTTCGTCGAGGACGAATACGAATCGTTCGACGAGGATGATGACGACTAGGCCAGGTTGACAGCCAGGTTCGCGGCTGGCAGCATCCGGTCGCTCCGGCGCCTTCCCGGCGTCCCGCTCCCGTCGCCCGGCGCCGGAAGCTTGAGGGAGAGGTCGAGCGACCGATGCGTGCGCACCTGCGCGCCTGGCTGTCCCGCCGCGCCTTCCTGCGGGCCGCGGCGGGCACGGCCGGCATGGTCTACCCCCTGAGCGGGACGGTGGCTGCCGCTCACGCTGGGCGCCCGGACGAGCGGAGCGTCAATTCCGCAGCACTGTCGACCGAGCCGGGGTCACGCCGGTGCCAGCTGGGCGAAAACACCCCGGCCCCGGCGAGAGGGACAACCTTGTCACAGAACAATCCGCTGCCGTCGTTCCGCTTTCCGCTCGAGGAGCAGCCAGCGCGCGTGGCGGCTGGCGGCACCGCGAAGGAGGCGACCGTCGCCAAGTTCCCCGTCTCGAAGAACATCGCAGGCGTCTCGATGCGGCTCGACCCGGGTGGGCTGCGCGAGCTCCACTGGCACGCTAACGCCGCCGAATGGGGCTATGTGCTCTCGGGGAGCTGCCGCACGACGCTGATCGACCCCGACGGCCGCTGGGCGATCGATGAGTTCGGCGAAGGCGATGTCTGGTACTTTCCGCGCGGCTACGGACACTCGATTCAGGGGCTCGAGCAGGGCTGCCATTTCATCTTGATCTTCGATAACGGCGCCTTCTCCGAGAATGCCACCTTCAGCCTCACCGATTGGCTTGCCCACACCCCACGCTACCTCGTCGAATCGACGTTCAAGCTCTCCACCGCCGAGGCGGAGCGCCTGCCGAAACAAGAGGTCTACATCGCGGCCGGGCCGGTGCCACCGCCGCTGCCGTCGTTTCCGGCGCGCGCCTCGCAGAACCCGACGCCGCAGCACCACCGCTTCCCGCTGCTCGGACAGACGCCGCGCCGCTTCAACGGCGGCACGATCCGCACGGTAAGCCGGCGGGAGTTTCCGGTCTCGACCACGATCACGGGTGCACTGCAGGAGCTCGAGCCGGGCGCCACGCGCGAGCTCCACTGGCACCCCGACGCCGACGAGTGGCAGTATTACATCGCGGGCCAGGCCCGCATGACCGTCTTCGCCTCGCAGGGTCAGGCGCGCACCGAGGAGTTCCGCGCGGGCGACGTCGGCTACGTGCCCATGGGCTACGGGCACTACATCGAGAACACCGGCGACGAGCGCTGCACGATCCTCATCGGCTTCAACTACGGCCTCTACACGGAGATCAGCGCCACCGGCTGGCTGGCGAGCAACCCGGCGCTCGTGGTCGCCACCAACCTCGGGCTGCCGGTCGAGGTGGTCGAGCGCATGCCACGCGCCGAGCGCTGGTTCGTCCCCAACGAGCCGCCGCGCTAGCTCGCAACCCGACTGATCTGTCCCCGCGGAGCGGGCCACCGCGCTGACCGGGACGAGCCGCCTGCCGGTGACAAGGACAGAGGGAGGCACCCCGATGGCCGACTTCACGGTGCACCTCGACATCGGCAACCTGCGGGTGGATTGCCCCCTGCCGCGCCTCGTGCCCATCCGCCAGCACTTCGACGCGCCTGTGCTCGAGGACGTGGACGGCGCGGTCGCGCAAGCGTTCGCGCAGGTCAGGGCGGCCGATCGCCTCCGACCCGGGGCGCGGGTGGCGGTCGGGGTGGGCAGCCGTGGCATCGCCCAGATCGCCGAGATCACGCGGGCGGTCGTGCGCGAGCTGCGGGCGCATGGTGGCGCGCCATTCATCGTGCCGGTGATGGGCAGCCACGGCGGCGCGACCGCCGTCGGGCAGGTCGAGGTGCTGGCCGGTCTGGGGGTGACCGAGGCATTCGTCGGCGCGCCGATCCGCTCCTCGATGGCGGCGCGCGAGGTGGGGCGTCTGCCGAACGGCTGCCCGGTCTACACCGCCGTGGACTGCCTGGAGGCCGACGCGGTGGTGCCGATCGCCCGCGTCAAGCCCCACACCGATTTCCGAGGGCCGATCGAGAGCGGGCTGGCGAAAATGTGCGCCATCGGCATGGGCAAGCGACTCGGGGCGGAGACGATGCACAGCTACGGCGTGCCGGGGCTGCGCGACCTGATGCCCGAGGCGGCGCGGATCGCGGTTCAGGCGGCGCACGTCGCCTTCGGGGTGGCCGTGATCGAGAACGCCTACGACCAGGTGGCGGAGATCCACGGCGTGGAGCCGGCCGGGATCGCGGGCGAGGCCGAGCGGCGGCTGCTCGAGCGGGCGCATGCGCTGATGGCGCGGCTACCGGTCGACCAGATCGACACGCTGATCGTCGAGGCGATGGGCAAGGAGATCTCGGGCACCGGCATGGACACCAACATCATCGGCCGCATGTACGTGGCGGGTGAGGCGGAGTTCGAGCGGCCGCGCATCAAGACGGTCGCGGTGCTGGCGCTGACCGAGGCGTCGCACGGCAACGCGACCGGCATCGGGCTGGCCGATTTCATCCCATACGCGCTGCTCCGGCAGATCTCGTTCGAGGCGACCTACGTCAACGAGCTCGCCTCGGGCATCTGCGGCGCGCAGCGCACGCAGCTCCCGATGGTGCTGCCGACGGAGCACGACGCGATCTGTGCCGCGCTGCGCTGCTGCGGCCGCCCGGACACCGCGAACGCCCGGCTGCTGCGGATCAGGAACACGCTCCACCTCCGCGACCTCTGGGCCGCCGAGTCGCTGCTGCCCGAGCTGCGCGCCCGTCCCGACATCGAGATCCTGGGCGAGCCCGAAGAGCTCCGCTTCGACGCCGCCGGCCGCCTCGTGCGCTGAGCGGGCCGCCGCGGATCCCGACAGGCGAGCGCGGACGTAATTGCGCCCGGTGCAGCCGGTGGGCCGATGGACGGCCGACAAAAGCGCCCGTACTCTTTCCGCATCTTCCATCAGCCCGGGCAGCCGAGCTTCAGCAGGTGCGGTCGCGGCGCGCGTGCGGCTCCTCGCCCGATTCCTCGGACGGCTCCTTCCAAAGACCGCCGAAGTCGGGGGTACGGTCGTCGTAATCGCCCGTGCTCACGCCGCCGCCCATGCCGCCGCCGAGCCGGGAGTGGGCGGGCAGGCCGCGCCGACCTCGCGGCCGACACCCGCGACCATGTCGCCCGCGCCGGCTCCTTCACCGCCGGTGATGCCGCTGCCACGGCCGTCGTCTAGGTCGCGGCCGGTGAGGTGGCGACCGCTGCGCGCAGTCGTCACCCCCGTATCGACCGGAGCGCTGCCGCCGGTGCCCGCTTCGCCGCCCACGCCGTAGTAGCCGGGCGAGAAACGGCCGAGCGGCTGCGCGTCGGTGCCGTGCGTCGCAGTCCCACTCGCCACTACCTCCCCCGCCCTGGTCGAGCCGGGCGCGGTGAGTCGTGCCGAGGTCGTCGGCCACCTCGACGCGGAACGTGACCATGCCGCCGCGCGAGAGCGCGGCGAAGCTCGCGACGAAACCGTCGTCGTAGCGTTCGAGCGCGAGCAGGATCAGGGTGATGTCGCCCCGACGCTGCACCTGCCCGACCGGCGCCACCGCCACCAGCCGATGCAGGCGCGGCATCTCGTCCCGGATCCGCCATCCCTCGAATCCCGTCTTCGCTACCTCCCGGACCATCGCCTGCCAGGGCTCGAGGACCGTAGCCAAGCCCACCGGTAGTTGGCAGCCGGAGAGAGCACCACCGCCGCGCCCCGGCGCAAGTCCACGAGCGGGCTGCGCCGGCCGGGCAGTGCGGCGAGCCGTCCAGGCCGCGACTCGTTGGAGCGTCCGCAGGCCATTCTCGTCCGCGCCGGCCCGCGACCGTGTGAGCTACCCAGCATACCATCCAGGGAGCGGCTTCCCATGTGATCGGACACAGCATACGATGGGATCGGCGGATGGCGGAAGAGCGGGGGGAGCGGCGTGCCCGCGCCGCCGTCCCGCGGGCGACGAGCGGCCGTCCGGGGAGGCATGAACGCGATCGAGGCGAGCGGGCTGACGCGGCGGTTCGGCGCCCGCGTCGCGGTCGAGGACCTGACGCTGGCGGTGCCGACCGGCGCGGTCTTCGGCTTCCTCGGGCCCAACGGCGCCGGCAAGACGACGACCGTGCGCATGCTGACCGCGCTGATCGCGCCCACCGCCGGCACGGCGCGCGTCGCCGGGCACACGCTCGGGCGCGACAACGCGGCGCTGCGCCGCGCGGTCGGCATCCTGACCGAGACGCCCGGCCTCTACGACCGGCTGACCGCTCGCCAGAACCTGGCGTTCTTCGCCCGGCTCTATGGCCTCGATCGAGGGCAGTCGGAGGCGCAGGTCGAGCGGTACCTGCGCGCGCTCGGGCTCTGGGATCGGCGCGACGACCGCGTCGGCGGCTTCTCGAAGGGGATGCGCCAGCGCGTGGCGATCGCGCGCGCCCTCCTCCACGAGCCGGCAGTCGTCTTCCTCGACGAGCCCACCGCCGGCCTCGACCCGGAGGCCGCCCGCACCGTGCGCGAGTTCATCAGGGCGCTGCGCGCCGAGGGGCGCACCATCTTCCTGACCACCCACAACCTGCCCGAGGCGGACGAGCTCTGCGACCTGGTCGGGATCTTCCGCACGCGCCTCCTGCGCCTGGACACGCCGGCCGGCCTGCGCGCCGCGCTCTTCGGCCGCGGCACCCGCATCCACCTCGCGGGCGAGGGCGCGGCCTGGGCCGACATCGTCCGGGCGCTGCCGTTCGTGCGCCGGGTGGTGGCGGCCGGCAACCGGCTCGCCGTCACGCTCGACGATCCCGACCGCGACAACCCGGCGCTCGTGCGTGCGCTGGTGGAGGCCGGTGCGGCGGTGTGCTACGTCGAGCCCGTCCACCACTCGCTCGAGGACGTCTATCTGGAGCTCCTCGGCCAGTCGGCCGCCGAGGCCGCTCCGGTGGGAGGCAGCCGTTGATGGATCGGGGTTTGGTCCGGCTCCGCGCGTGGGCTGGGTGGCGGTATGCAGGTGCGGGAGGCCCGGCCGATGGTGGCTGACCCGCGCCCGTCGGCTGAGGCGCCGCGGCCGGGCCTGCTGGGACCGGTGGGGATCGTGCTGGCGAAGGAGTGGTTGGAGCTGCGCGGGCAGCGCCGCCTCTTGATCGGCATCTTCCTGCTGCCGGTGGTGTTCACGGTGCTGCCCTTGATCGGCGCCTTCGTCGCGGGGCAGGCGCCGCCGGGCATGCGCGGCACGCCGCCGCCGGCCGCGCTCAGCCCGGCGTTCGCCGGGCTGTCGGCGCGGGAGCTGGCGCAGGCGCTCCTCGCCCAGCAGTACGCGCTCCTCATCCTGCTGATGCCGATGGCGATCCCGAGCGTGATCGCGGCCTACAGCATCGTGGGCGAGAAGACGAACCGCACGCTCGAACCGCTCCTGGCGACGCCGGTCGAGACCTGGCAACTGCTGCTGGGCAAGTGCCTGGGCGCGCTGCTGCCGGCGCTCGGGGTCACCTGGGCCTGCGGCGCGGTCTTCGTCGGCGGGCTGGCGCTGATCGCGGCCGGGCCGCGGGTGGTGCCGGCCGTGGTCACTCCCGGCTGGCTGATCGTGTTCGCGCTCTGCACGCCGCTCCTGGCGCTGATCGCGATCGCGCTGACGGTGGCGATCTCCTCGCGCGTCGACGATCCGCGCACGGCGCAGCAGTTCGCCAGCATGCTGGCGCTGCCGCTCATGGGCGTGCTCATCGCGCAACTCACCGGGTTGCTCGTGCTCAGCCCGGCGGTTGCGCTGGCGGCCGCGGCCGGCCTGGCGGTCGTCGCGGCGCTCGCGATCTGGGTCGCCGCCCGCCTCTTCCAGCGCGAGGTGATCCTGACCCGCTGGACATAACCTCGGCCAGCGCCCTCGCTCGCCCCAGCCGGTGAACCGTGCTAGGGTGAAGGCACGCCGCGCCGGCTGACCCGCCGGCAGGCGAAACCCTGGAGGCACACCGAATGAGCGTTTCCGCGCCCGGCCCGGTCGCCGGGCCTGCCCGAGACGAGCTCGATCCGGCGCTGAGGCGGGTCGAGGAGCTGGCGATCGCGGCGGTGAACGAGAACGCGCTGCCCGGCCTCGGCATCGGTGTCGTGCGCGACGGCCGCGTGGTCTACCTGCGCGGGTTCGGCG
>JBHOQZ010000146.1:0-3624 GCA_042408635.1 Chloroflexota bacterium | reverse complement strand
AGGTGCTGGCCGACGCGCACGGCAACGTCGTCCACCTGGGCGAGCGAGAGTGCTCGATCCAGCGCCGGCACCAGAAGATCGTCGAGGAGGCGCCCTCCCCGGCGCTCACCTCGGAGCTGCGCGCCGAGATGGGCGCGGCGGCGGTGCGAGCGGCGCGCGCCGTCGGCTACGTCAACGCGGGCACGATCGAGTTCATCCTCGACGCCGACGGCAACTACTACTTCCTCGAGATGAACACGCGCCTCCAGGTCGAGCACCCGGTGACGGAGCTGGTGACGGGCCTCGACCTGGTGCACCTGCAACTGCGGATCGCGGCCGGCGAGCCGCTGCCGCTCGATCAGGCCGCAGTCTCGCTGCGCGGCCACGCGATCGAGTGCCGCCTCTACGCCGAGGACCCCGAAGCGGGGTTCCTCCCCTCGACCGGCCGGCTGGCGGTGTTCGCGCCGCCGATCGCGCCCGGCGTGCGCCACGACGTCGGCTACTATCCCGGCGCCGAGGTCTCGCCCTGGTACGACCCGATGCTCGCCAAGCTGATCGTGCACGCGCCGGACCGGCCGGCTGCCATCGCCCGCGCCGTGGCCGCGCTGGGCGACTATGGCGTGCTCGGCGTGCGCACCAACCGCGACTTCCTGCGGTCCGTGCTGGCCGCTCCCGAGTTCGTCGCAGGCGAAACGGATACCGATCTCGTCGACCGTCTGCTGTCCTCCGAACGTGACGTTCCGCGGCACGCCGCCGAGGCGACCCCCACGGACGATCCGGCCACCCTGGCGGTCGCGGCGCTCGCCCTGCTGGGCGTGGACGGCTCGGGCGCGGGGTCGGCGGCAACGGCGGGGTGGGCGGCCGACCCGTGGCGCGGATCGGGCTGGCGCGGTACGGGCCACTATTGGACGGTCCATCTGCGCCGAGGGGAGGCGGAGGTGCGTGTCGAGGCACGACCCGCCCCCGAGCCGCCCGGCGCCTGGGAGCTGCGGCTGC
This sequence comes from Chloroflexota bacterium, assembly GCA_042408635.1. Classification (GTDB taxonomy): domain Bacteria; phylum Chloroflexota; class UBA6077; order FW602-bin22; family JBHOQZ01; genus JBHOQZ01. The sequence goes on along the minus strand of JBHOQZ010000146.1, from coordinate 2,649 downwards.
CGGCTGATCGGTCGGAGGGTGCGGGCGACGATGACCACCTCTCTGCCAGGACGTGGCACTGTGCGCTGGTGCGCCTCCAGCGGCTGGGTGACGGGGAATACGCCCTGAGCGGCCGACTAGACGCGCCGCCCGGCGAAGGCGGTGCGGCGGGCGAGGCGGTGGGTGAGGGTAGCCCTGCCCTCGGCCCGCTCGGGCGATACTTTGTGGCTCTGTCCCGCGACGAGGTGGCAGTGCAGTCGGCCGCGGGCACGGTCAGCTTCACGCGGGTAAGGCCGCTGGACGAGAGCGAGGCGAGCGGCCAGGCGACGGTCGGCGCCGGCGGGGGCAGCCTGAACGCGCCCATGCCCGGCCGCGTCGTGAAGCTGCACGTGGCGGAGGGCGAGCGCGTGCGCGCGCAGCAGCCGCTGCTTGTGCTCGAGGCGATGAAGATGGAGCACGCGGTCGTGGCGCCCTACGACGGCGTCGTGCGCCGCCTGCCCCACGGCCAGGGCGAGACGGTGGCAAAGGGCGCGTTGCTGGTGGAGATCGAGCCGGTGTAGGCGCGCCGCGGTCAACAGCACGGTGGCGACGGCGATTCGGCAATGACGGAGGGGGTAGCTACGCCCTCCAAACGCGCGGCGGTCAACGGCACGGGAGGCGACGGCGATGGGCATCTTGAGCGGGCTGCCGAAGCGGGTGCGGGTCTACGAGGTGGGGCCGCGTGACGGTCTCCAGAACGAAAAGGGGGCGGTCGCGACCGCCGACAAGATCCGCTACATCGACCTCCTCTCGGCGGCCGGCCTGCCCGACGTCGAAGCGACCTCGTTCGTGAGCCCCCGGGCGGTGCCCCAGCTCGCGGATGCAGCCGAGGTGATGGCGGGCATCAGCCGCCGGCCCGGCACCCGCTACCCCGTGCTCGTGCCGAACGAGCGCGGCATGGCGCGTACGCTCGAGGCGGGCGTCGACGCGATCGCGGTCTTCACCGCCGCCACAGAGGGCTTCACCCGCGCCAACATCCGCATGAGCATCGACGAGTCGATCGCGGCGTTCAGGCCGGTCGTGCGCATGGCACGCGAGGCTGGTTGCTGGGTGCGGGGCTACATCTCGACCGCCTTCGGCTGCCCCTACGAGGGCGAGGTGCAGCCGGAGGCGGTGGTGCGGGTGGTCGACTGCCTGCTCGAGCTGGGCGTCGATGAAATCTCGATCGGGGATACAATCGGCGTCGGCACGCCCGACGGCGTCGAGCGCCTGCTCATGGCACTCGACGGCCGCCTGCCGCTCGAGCGCCAGGCGCTCCACTTCCACGATACGCGCGGCACCGCGCTGGCGAACGTGATGGTTGCGCTGCAACTGGGTGTCTCGAGCTTCGACAGCTCCTCGGCCGGGCTGGGCGGTTGCCCCTACGCGCCCGGCGCCACTGGCAACCTCGCCACGGAGGATCTCCTCTACCTGCTCCACCGGCTCGGGATCGAAACCGGGGTCGACGCGGAGCGGGTCGCCGAGGCGTCACGCTTTATCCTCGGCCGTCTCGGCCGCGCCCCGGCCAGCAAGGTTCTCCAGGCGACGGCCGGCCCCCCTTGAGCCGGACGATCGGTCGCGACGGGACTGCTACAATAGCTGGAGCGGCGTGGGTCTACCCGCCGCGCCGGCGCACGGCAAATGCAAACGCGGATCGGGTGCGTCGCCACACGCGCCGTGCCGACGGCGTTCGCGCAGGCGCGCGCATGGCAGGTGCACATGCGAAACGTTTGCGCCTGCTCCCAGGTGAGCGTCCGACCCAAGCCAGTGCCCGCGCGCGTGGCAGGTGTACACGCGAAACGATTGCACCTGCCGCGCGGGGGTGAACCCCCGCGCTCAGCCTGCGAAGCTCGCTGAAGCGGGCTGAGCACGGGGCCGTTCCAGCCCCCGGAGGGGGCTTCGCACGGAGAGCCCGGGGCTTCAGCCCCGGGCGACGGCGGGTCGACCGACCCGGGGCGACGGCGGGTGAATCGCCGCCGGGCGACGGCGAGGCGACCACCCCTGGCGGCGGGGCGACAGACCCCGGGAATACGTTCGCAGCCGCATCAGCGGGCCGACCGACCACCGGGGTAACGCTGCACCATGGCATGACCGGGTTTCGTTGGATCAAACGCGGCGGAGGTGGCGCCATGCTCGATTTCTACGGGATCAGCGAATCGCTCAGCGACGAGGAGCGGCTGGTTCAGCGCACGGTGCGCGAGTTCGTCGATCGCGAGGTGCTGCCGATCATCGGCGAGTACTTCGAGCGCGGCGAGTTCCCCACACACCTGATCCCGCAGCTCGCCGAGCTCGGCCTGCTTGGCTCCGACATCCCCGAGTACGGCGCCGGCCTCAACCACGTCAGCTACGGCCTCATCAACCAGGAGCTCGAACGGGGCGACTCGGGGCTGCGCTCCTTCGTTTCGGTGCAGACCTCGCTCTGCATGTACCCGATCTGGCGCTACGGCTCCGAGACGCAGAAGCGCAGGTACCTCCCGGGCATGACCGCCGGCAAGCTGATCTGCTGCTTCGGCCTGACCGAGTGGCAGCACGGCTCCGATCCGGGCGGCATGGAGACGACCGCCCGGCGCGACGGCGATTGCTACGTCATCAACGGCGGCAAGGCCTGGATCACCAACGGCTCGATCGCCGACCTCGCCATCGTCTGGGCCA
>JBHOQZ010000379.1:0-3121 GCA_042408635.1 Chloroflexota bacterium | reverse complement strand
CGGCGATCTTCAACGTCTGCGGCCCCGTGTTCGGCCCCGCCGTCGCGCTCACCATGCCCTTGGAGCCGTTCCCACCGCCCTGCATCAGCGTGGTGGTCTGGTCGCCCTGGACGCTGACGATGCGCACGCTCATCGGCTGGTTGATGGCGTAGCCGATGTAGACAGTCTCGCCCTTGTGGTAGGTGGCGTCGGGGCCGCGGCTGACGGCGAGCGCCAGCGGCACGTCCGTCGGCAGCGCGGGCATGACCTCGAGGCCGGGGCTGCCCGAGGTGATGATCGTGGCGCCCTGGCCGCTGCTGCTGACGACGGCGCTGCCGCCGGTGCTGACGATGGAGGTCGAGCTACCATTGCCCGACACCATCTGGGTAGAGCTGACCTGCACCGGGCCGAGCGACTGGCCCGCAGGCAGGCCGACCGACTGCACGACGCCACCGGTGCCCACCGCCTGCGAGATGCCGCCGACCTGCTGGGTGATGCCGTTGGGGCCGACGCACTGCGAGATGCTGCCCACCGTCATGCACTGGGTCTTCGGATCACGCGGCGGCGCGGCTTGCGCGACCGAGGCGGTGACGGCGGTACCAACCAGCGCGGCGAGGGCGAACGCGCCCAGGGTGCGGCCGAGGCGGCTGTAGTGGAACGTGGGGTGCTGACGCATCGGATTACCTCCAGACACTCTTGCGGATCCGACACCGGATCCCTGCGGCGACGGCGCCGGAGTGGATCGGCGCCTCTTCGATGCGTTCACTCTACGCCTGTGCCTCACCGCCATCCGCTCCGGCCGGCACCGGGTGGCTGTGCTCTGAAGCACACCTCCCCGAGATCATATCGCCGTCGGTGCCGGGCTGCCCACGTGCCGGGACCGCGTCGGTTCTGCGCTGCCGCTCCGCCTGGGCCGGGTCCGTGCGGCACCGCCCGCGGGTTCGGGCCGTGTCGGTGCGCCGGCTGCGCGACGCAGCACACATAGGGGCGAGGCCAGGCAGGTTTCCTACCCGCCTGGCCCCGGCAGTGGCTCGTTGGCGCTTCGGCGGCCCTACATGTAGAAGCCGCCGTTGATGCTGATCTCCTGGCCCGTGATGTAGTCACCGTCGACCACGAGGAAGCGGATGGCGCGGGCGATCTCCTCGGGCCGGGCGAAGCGGCCGAGCGGGATCTGCTTGAGGATGCCGTCGCGGATCTCGTCGGGGATCGTCTGGATCATCGGCGTGTCGACGAAGCCGGGGCAGATCGCGTTGACGGTGATGTTGTAGCGCGCGAGCTCGCGCGCGGCCGACTTCGTGAAGCCGAGGATGCCGGCCTTGGATGCGCCGTAGCTCGTCTGGCCGAAGTTGCCGGTCTGGCCGACGACCGAGCTGAGCGAGATGATCCGGCCCCACCGGCGCTCGACCATGTGCGGCACCACGGCCGAGCTGCAGTAGAAGACGCTGTCGAGGTTGATGTGCAGGACGCGGCGCCAGTCCTCATCGCTGAGCTTGCGCAGCGTCCGGTCCGCGACGATGCCGGCGTTGTTGACGAGAATGTCGATCCGGCCGAACCGCTGAATCGTCTCGTTGACCATGCGGTCGACCTCGTCGCGGTTGCCGACGTCGGCCCGGATCGCCAGGCTGGGTCCGCCATCGGCCGACAGCTCGCGCGCTAGGTGCTCGGCGGCCCCCAGGTCGAGGTCGTTGACCACGACCGAGGCGCCGTAGGCGGCGAGCTCGCGACAGATGGCGGTGCCGATGCCGCCGGCCGCGCCGGTGACGAGGGCGACCCGGTCGATGAGCGCGTTCAACGTACGCTTCCCTCCGCATTCGGTTCCGAGTGGTTTGCGAGCCAGGCGGTCACCTGGGGCCACAGTGTCCGCTTGGCACTGCTGCCGGCGACGACGCCGATGTGCCCGCCCTTGAGCTCGATGCGCGTCTTGTCGTGGCTGCCGATCAACTCCATGACCGGGTCGGTCGCGGTCAGGGGGGCGATGTTGTCGCGGTTGGCCACGACGATGAGGAAGGGCTGCTTGATGCTGCCCAGCCGCACCGGCTTGCCGCCGAGCACGAGCTCGCCGCGCGACAGCTTGTTCTCCTGGTAGAACTCCTTGATCCACTGCCGGAACGCCTCGCCAGCGAACGGGACGCCGTCGTTCACCCAGGTGTACATCGCCTGCCAGCTCTCCTCGGCACCCGGCCGGTCGAGCCGGTTCCAGAGCCCGGTGTAGACCCCGGCGGTGGTGTCCCACGGCTTGAGCAGCTTCGAGCCGACGTCGACGAACCAGCCGGGCACGTTGCCGAACGTCTCGACCAGGCGGTCGACGTCGTAATTGTCCCGCTTCGTCCAGAGCCCGAAGTAGCCGGCCTCCGTGAAGTCGATCGGCGCGGTCAGGAGCACCACGTTGCGCACCGGCGCGTCGGGGTTCGAGCCGACGTAGCAGGCGGTGAGGGTGCCGCCGATGCAGTGGCCGATCAGGGTGAGGTCCGAGGCGCCCGAGGCGCGCAGGGTCCGCTTGACCATGCGCGGGATGTAGTCCTGGACGTAGTCGTCGATGCGCAGCCGCCGATCCTCATCGCCCGGGGTGCCCCAGTCGAGGAGGAAGACGTCGAACCCCTGCTGGCTCAGGAACTCGACGAAGCTGTTGCCCTTCTGCAGGTCGAGGATGTACCAGCGGTTGATGAGCGGGAAGACGATCAGGATCGGCGTCTTGTAGGTCGGCGGCGTGTCGCGCTTGACGCGCCAGAGCGTCGCCTTGTTCTTGCGCCAGATCGCCTCGCGCGGCGTCACGCCCTTGGGCCCCTCCCGGCCGCGCGCGATCGCCTGGATCCAGCGCACCTGGCGCTCCATAAGACGATACGGCCAGTCGAAGTTGGGCAGCGTTGTCACCGGCCCGGAGGCTGGGGTCGTCATGCCTGGTGGCTCCCTTCCAGATGGTGCGCGTCACGTCGGGCGGGCGGTCGGGGCAGGCGGCCCACCCAGACGGGAAAGAAGAAGGCGACCCGCTGGGTCGCCCCGTCGTCTGCCATGGTGCTAGGCGCCGCGTGCCGGCTCCCCCTCGCCGGTTGCGGGCGAGGTCCCCCGGCCCGCGGCGGTCTCGGCCGCACCTCCGCCAGCGGCACCACCCCCACGGCGGCCGCCCGTTGCGCGGCCCGCCGCG
>JBHOQZ010000373.1:0-3899 GCA_042408635.1 Chloroflexota bacterium | reverse complement strand
CGTGCCGCCGCCGCCCGCGACGACCGCGTTCTGCCCGATGGCGGTGCTGCCCGCGCCGGCACGGCAATCGGCCAGAACGCGGTGACGACCGGGGCGGGCGGCACGGCGATCGGGCAGCAGGGTGTGGCGAGCGGGCCGGGTGGCTCGGCGGTGGCGCAGCAGGGGCTGACTGAGAACGGGCTGTGCCAGCAGGCGGTGGTCGACGGGGTGGTCGTCGGGCAGTGCCTCGGTAACTGATCCCTCCCACAACCACAATCCCCGGACGGTCCGCGGAGCCTCCTATCGAGAGGCTACGCGGACCGCTCGCTGCGTGTTCCGGGGCACCGGGACGAGTTGCACGCGCGGCGGGTATCGCCCCCGGGCGGCCCGGCCCCCGACACGGTCGCGCCGAGGCGGCCGGCAGCCGGCGCTGACCAGAGGGACTATCAGAGCGGCTGTGGAACGTGGCGGGTCGTGCCAGAGCCCGGGTGCCTCACCCTGCTCGGCCGACCACGCGCCCGGCGGAGGTGGAGCGCGGCGGGTCGTGCTAGACTGCGCCGAACGGGCCGACGGCAAGGCGGCGTGGGGGAGGGCGGTGTGCGGATCACCGACATTCAGACGTTCGAGCTCGCTGGACCCGAGCTGAGCGAGCCGGTGGCGCCGGCCTGGGCGCCCGGCAGCGTCTGGCGGCGCTACGGCGGTACCGTCGTCAAGGTCTTTACCGACGAGGGGATCATCGGGCTCGGCTCCCCGGGCTACGCCAGCAGCCCGGTGATCGAGGGCTGGTTGAAGCCGCAGCTCATCGGCCAGGATCCGTTTGCACTCGAACGGCACCAGCGCCTCTTCCGCAACGCCAACGCCGCCTGGGGCATCGAGATCGCGCTCTGGGACATCATCGGCAAGGCGTGCGGCCAGCCGCTCTACCGGCTCTGGGGCGGCTTCCGCGAGCGGGTGCCGGCGTACGCCTCCTGCATCGAGGTGCGCGACGGCCCCCGCCGCGCGGACGACGCGCTGGCCGCACTCGGGGCGGGTTGGCGCGCGATCAAGCTGCGCCTGCACGCCGACACGCTGCGCGAGGACATTGCCCAGGTCGCGGCAGTGCGCCGCGCGGTCGGCGATCTGATGACGATCATGGTCGACGCCAACCAGGCGCAGCAGCCGGGCACACCCCAGCCCGTGCCGGGACCGACCTGGACCTACGAGCGCGCCCTGAAGACGGCGCGGGAGCTCGAGCAGCTTGACGTCTTCTGGCTCGAGGAGCCGCTCGACCGCTACGACTTCGAGGGGCTGACCCGCCTCTGCGCCGCGGTCGACATACTGATCGCGGGCGGCGAGAACAACCGCGGCCTCCACGAGTACCGCTGGCTCATCGAGCGGGACTGCTACGACGTGCTCCAGCCCGAGGCGATGGTCGGCGGGACGATGACCGACCTCCGCAAGGCGTGCGCGCTGGCGGAGATGCACCGCAAGCTCTGCGCGCCCCACCACGGTGGCGGGGGGCTGGGCTTCGTCGCGCACCTGCACCTGTGCGCCGCGATCCCGAATTGCCCGTTCGTTGAGGTCTTCCACGAGCCGCCCGGTCTCGACAGCGACCGTTTCCAGTGGTATCTGGCCGAGCCGATCCGCGTCGATCCGGCCGACGGCTGCATGCCGGTGCCCCAGGGGCCGGGCCTCGGCGTCGAGATCGATGACGCCGCGCTGCGCCGCTTCATCGCGTAGGCACCGATTGCTCCCGATGCGGCGCGGCCTGGCAAGGGAATACCGAATAACACTCGCGCGCTTCATCGCGTAGGCACCGATTGCTCCCGATGCAGTACCGCGCGCATGCCCGCCCCGAACGGAGGGTTCTGCCGGGCGCGAGCCTGGCATCGGGACTGCCCGACCAGGAGCAGTTCGCAGGCCTACCCGTGGCCCGAATCCGATGCCGGCGCATGCATTTCGGCTGGTTGCCCGAGCGATCGGGCGGGTGGAGGTCTGGCGTCAGCGGTTGACGGGGTTGTGCGGGGGCTGGCCGGCGGCAACGCGCGCGATCTCCTCGGCCGTGCGCCGCTGTAGCTCCTCGACAGCCTCCTCCGAGTAGAAGGCGGCATGGGGCGATACCACCACGTTGTCGAGCGCGAGCAGTGGGTGATCCGGCGGGAGCGGCTCGCCCTCAAGCACGTCGAGGCCGGCGCCCGCCAGTCGCCCCGCTCGCAGCGCCTCAACGAGCGCGTCTGTCTCGACCAGGCCGCCGCGCGCGGTATTGATCAGGACCGCCGACGGCTTCATCCGTGCCAGTGTGTCGGCGTTGATGAGGCCGCGTGTGACCTCGGTGAGAGGCGTGTGGAGCGTCAGGAAGTCGGCCTCGGCGATCACCGTCTCGAGGTCGACAAGCTGCGCGCCGCGTGCCTCGGCCTCGGCCGGGGAGAGGCGCGGGTGGTAGGCGAGCACGCGCATGCCGAAGGCGCTGGCGCGCGCCGCCACCGCCCTGCCCACGCGCCCCAGCCCGACGATGCCGCAGGTGGCACCGCGGAGCCGGTGGATCGGGCCGGCCGCGCGCGGCGACCACTTGCCCGCCCGCTGGGCTCGGTCGAGCTGAACGACCCGCCGCGCCAGCGCCAGCATCAGCGCCAGCGTCTGGTCCGCGACCTCCTCGAAGCAGTAGTCGGGCACGTTCGTCACCAGGATTCCGCGCTGGGTCGCGTAACCGACGGCGATGTTGTCCAGGCCGACGCCGTAGCGGGCGATGTGGCGCAGGTCGGGCCCAGCGGCGTCGATCACCTTCTCGGTCACGTGCGCCCAGCAGGTGGCGATGGCACCCACGCCGGCGGCGTGCGCGCAGAGCGTCGCCTCGTCTCCGCTCGGCGCGAGCACGAGCTCGTGGCCCGCCGCGCTCAGGATGCGCTCCTCGATGGCGGGCCAGCCCCAGGCCGTGTCGGTCACCAGCACCCGCATCGCCGCTTCCCCTCCCCTTCAGCCCGGCAGCGCGAGGGCCGTGCGCCCCGCGAAGACCGCTGGGCCGAGCTCCTCCTCGATTCGCAGCAGGCGGTTGTACTTAGCGAGCCGCTCCGAGCGCACGACCGAGCCGATCTTGATCTGCCCACCGGCGCAGCCGACCGCCAGATCGGCCAGGAAGTCGTCTTCGGTCTCGCCCGAGCGCGCCGAGATCACGGTGCGCAAGCCCGCGCGCCGGCACCGGTACACGACGTCGAGCGTCTCGGTCAGGGTGCCGATCTGGTTCATCTTGACCAGCACCGCGTTGGCCGCCCCGGTCTGGATGCCGCGCTCGACCCGCTCCGGATTCGTCGTGAAGAGATCGTCACCGATGATCTGCACGCGGCCACCGAGGCGGGCCGTGAGTGCCGGCCAGTTCGCCCAATCGTCCTCGGCCAGCCCGTCTTCGATCGACACGATCGGGTAGCGGTCGACCCAGCCGGAGAGCAGGTCGATCAACTCGGCGGCGCTGAGGGTGCGACCCTCCGAGCGGAGCGCATAGCCCCCGTCGGCGTAGAAATGCGTGCTCGCGACGTCGATGGCGATCGCGACATCCTCGGCGGGGCGCCGACCCGCCCGCTCGATTGCGGCGGTGATGACCTCGATCGCCGTTTCGTTGCGGTCGAGCGGCGGCCCGTAACCGCCTTCATCCCCGACCAGGGTGGTGAAGCCGCGAGCCCGCAGCTCCGCCCCGGTCGCCTGGTAGACCCCCACCGTCCACTCGAGCGCCTGCGCGACGCTTCGGGCACCGACCGGGATCATGAGGAAGTCCTGCAGATCGAGATTGCCGCCGGCATGGAGGCCACCCGAGACGAGGTTGACCATCGGCAGCGGCAGGCTCGGCTGTGCCACCCCAGCGAGCGCCGCGATGTGCCAGTAGAGGGGGCTGCCGCGGGCGAGCGCCGCGGCACGCGCGACGGCCAGCGAGCAGCCGAGGATCGCGTTGG